>CADAHD010000026.1 GCA_902787595.1 uncultured Lachnospiraceae bacterium | reverse complement strand
CGCCTTGCTTTCGCTAAGCTCCGCAGGTAGGTGCGTACTAAATTCGTGCTGCGCTACGCTTGCACTCATTAAGTACTTCACCCACGCTCAGAATGACACAGGCTGCTTCCTTGCAAAACCCCAATATATATTATACCAAAAACGCCCTTTCCCCTCTATCCGCGTTATAGCAAAAAAAGTCCCCTGCTTTTTTGACAAAAGGCCTGTTTTTCGGTAAAATCTCCTGCGGGAGGTTTGTTTATGGACGGACAAATTATAAATTCAATAGAAGTCAGCGGTATTGACTACTCATATAGAAAGAACCATGTACTTAAAAATCTGAACTTTTCCCTTCCTTTAGGAGAGAGTATCGCCATACTGGGCGCCAACGGAAGCGGCAAATCCACGCTGCTGTCGATACTGGCCGGCGTAAGGCGCTGTCCCGGCGCTTCCATAATGTACGGGAACTGCGATCTTACCAAAGATAAGAAGATGCGTTCAAAACTCATAGGCTATGTTCCCCAGACCGATCCGCTCCTGCCTGAGCTGAGCGTGCGCGACAATCTGCTTCTGTGGCTCAAAGGCCCGGCCAAACAGCTGGATGCAGCTCTGGAACTGCCAGCAGTGCAGATGCTCAATATCAAGGAATTTATCAAAAAGCCTGTCAAAGCTCTGTCCGGCGGCATGCGAAAACGTGTAAGTCTGGCCACTGCGCTTATTAACGATCCGCAGATCCTTATCATGGACGAGCCCGCGGCAGCTCTCGACCTTTGCTACAAAGCAGAGATACGCGAATATCTGGCGGCTTTTCATGAGATAGGCCGCACGCTTCTGCTCACCACACATGATGAAGAAGATCTTTCCATAATAACCCTGCTCTGTCTGATGCGTGACGGTAATCTTCACAAGAGCAGCAGGGTTGTACGCGGCGACGAGCTGATAAGCGTGATAAAAGGAGAACGCGATGTTCCTTAAACTGTTAAAGCTCGAAACCAAAAAAGCCCTTCATTGTCTGCCGGTATTCTTTGCAGCACTGCTTATTTTCGGCGTGCTGATAGGCATGATCTATTCCTCCTTATCACGCAGTCTTTATGAAGGTGAAGCCGTAGCCCGCGCCACCGTAGGCGTGGTCACCGATGAATCCGACAGCCGCTATATCGATATGCTCATCGATTACCTGTCGGGAATGGAATCCGCAGCCTTCGCCCTGGATTTTGAGATAATGGACGAAGATAAAGCCATGAACCGTTTAAACCGCGGCGAACTTGTCGCCGTGCTTTTGCTGCCTGAAGATACCATAAACAGCATACTCTACGGCGATAACTTTCCCGTGCAGGTGGTCTTCTCCAAAGAACAGAGCTTATCGAACGTTTTTCTCTATGAGCTGACCCACGCGGGCATGAAGCTGCTGTCTTCCGCGCAGGCCTCAACCTACGCAGCCGCCACCCTCTATGAAAAAGCAGGAATGGCTAATGAGCTCTGGGACGCCTATAACGATATAGACATGCTCAACTTTTCATATGTATTGTCCCGCGAGCGTCTCTTCTATACAGAAGACACTCTCCCGGCCATATATACTTACGCCGCAACAGCGCTGATCCTTCTGATATCCTTTTCGCATATATGCTTTGCGCCTTCTCTCAGGCGTGAAGATCCCGGCTTTTATCAGCTGCTGTTCTCCGACAGAACAAGCCCCCTTTTGTATCTTATCGTAAAATACCTGGTCAACAGCCTGTTATATTTTCTTCTGATGCTCTGCGGAATGCTCATCTTTTCAAAAGCCGGCGACGATTTCCGGATCAGCTTTGATATAAAGAGTATTCTTATGATATTGCTGTGTTCCTGCCTCATCACTTCTCTGGCGCTTCTGCTGGAGCAGCTCTTTACCGAAGCCGGAGCCATAATGGTGCAGATAATACTGTGCATAGCTATGCTCTTCTTATGCGGAGCCATACTGCCGGCAGCATTTCTGCCCGGCCCCATATTAACTATAGGAAACGCGCTGCCTTTTGCGCCGCTGCACCACAGTCTGGCCTTTTTCTTAAACGGAGGCAGCTCAGATCCGGAGCTTCTGCCCCTGGCTCTCTGGAGCGCAGGCCTGTTTGCCGCCGCCTGGCTGATATTTAAGCTCAGAAAGGCGGCCCGCTGATGAATCCCATACGACTGCTCTTATTCAGATTAAGAAGCCTGATACTTACCCCTGCCTTCCTGGTACTGCTGCTGGCCCTGCCTGTAGCCGCCACCCTCATTCCCGCAGTGGTAAGCTATGATACCGGCGTAGACGATACTATCGCCGCAGGTTATATAATTGTCGACGACGAAGAAGAGCCCATCGCTTTTGATGATTATGCAGACGATATGGCAGCTCTTACCTCTATACTCGATCACGGCGATCCCGATTCACTCTTTTCCTTTAAAGGCTTTGAGGAAATGAATGAACTGCGCGCCGGCGTTGTTTCCGGCGATCTGGAATGTGCCTATGTGATCCCCGCCGATCTTTTCGACCGCATGCGCGATGGCGATAAAAAGAACCTTATCCCCGTGCTCACTTCTCCCAAAAGCAGTCTGACCGCTCTTGTAAGCGAAACTGTCTACGCTGCCATCTTCGATTGCTTATCCGGCCCTATTTTCCTGGATTACTTAAAAGACCGCAGCGCGCTGGCCGATGTTATACCGGATCTTATCAGTGAGGAAGAAGTACTCAGGGAACAGGCTGCCCACCAGCAGGACGGTTCCACCTTCTCCTTCCTTTACGAGAACACTCCCAAATCCCATGCAGTATCCAGAAACGCTGTCCTGCTCTCTCCTTTAAAAGGTCTGCTGGCTGTGATCATACTGCTTGCCGGATTTACCGGCGCGCTGACCTATTATAACGCTGCGGAAAACCCTCTTTATGCGCGTTTGTCCGTGCGTGTGGTAATGATACTGGCCCCCATGCTCTTATGCTCCCTGCTTGCATTCTTATGCATCATTTTCATCCCCGGTCTTGCAGAGGGCAATATATTTGCCGAGCTGGGACGGCTTATATTGTATCAGCTCATATGCCTGGCATTTTTGCTGCTGATCACCACGCTGATACGCGGCAGATCCGTGATATACGCGTTCATGCCTGTATATCTCCTGTCCTGCCTGATATTCTCCCCGGTATTCATTGACCTGGGGCAGTTCATACCCATGATGCGCACGCTCAAGTGGGTATTCATGAGCAGCTTCTACCTGATGTAGATCGAGTAAGTATAACGAAGCCCTGCACACGCAGGCGGCCCTGTACATAACGAAAAGCGGATGCTTAAGGCACCCGCTTTCTTTCTCTCAATACTGTCACTTAATATTTCAATTCAGTCCGTTCAATAAAGTCGTCGCCTGCTGCAGCGTTTCTTCATTGATCGTTATCTTTTTTGAAGGATCGTTCTCTTCTTCCTTTTCCTCAGTACTGCCTGTAAGCTTTGCTATGCTTTCCTTTGCCATATTGTTTGCCTGGGTCGACCAGTTGCCTCTGGCATTATAGGTAGCAGCCCCCGCATTCTGCGTAGCCCTGCTTATGGCATCTGCCTTTGCGCCCACCTGCGCCGCATAAGAATCAACGCCGGCGAACAATTCCTTTACCGTGGAAGCATTTGCCTTCTTAAAGGTATTCTCGTTAAAGCTGAGCTTATCGTCCGATCCGATTGTGATACCTGCCTCGGCCAGCAGTCTGGCGTTCTGCTTTGACGTGTTTGCCATCCAGCCGCCGTTTCGTAATACACTCTTTGTATCGGAATCACCTGCCGAATCTATGGCAGCATTGTAAGCCTTGACAAAATCCTTAACAGCGCCGGCCGCCTTATCCGGATTTTCCAATACTTCGCTCTTTTTTCCGTTATCGTCGGTAACCGTCTTTGTCTTATAAAGACTGCTGCTGCCCAGCGCATCTGCCGCCATGCTGAGTTTATCCACATCGCTCTTTATATTGGTGAGCTTTGCATCGGTATCTCCGACAGAAGACTTTGCATCAGCCTTTTCCTGCGCGTAGTAGCTCTTGAGCAGCTTTCCGTAGCTGCCTTTCCGTACCGAAGCCACCTCAGCCAGATCCAGATTCATAATGCTGCTGTAATCGACCGAAGACTGCTTATCGGAGTTTCCTCCGAAGAGCACGGAATAATTGACGCCTGAACTTAATCCACTGATACCTGCCATAACCTTTCCTCCTTGAATGCGTATGACATGACTATAGTACCGATAATATTATACCATTTATGCACTTTATTTACAAGTCCACGCTTCCGCTTACCGTGCCGCCGTTAGCGGTATAATAAGCCTTTCCGTCTTCGGGCTTGACATAAAGCTTTATGTCCTTCAGCTTTTCTTTGTTGTTGGCCGCGTAGTCTGCCTTTGCCTTCTCCATAACGCTGCCCAGCTCATACTGCGCATTATCCACTTCCAGAAACATCTGTGTTGTCCCGCTGTATTCGGGTGCTGTCTTTTCCATTATTTTTACCTCCGCTTTATTGATAAAGCTCCCCGGGGCCTGCGCCCCATGAAGACTTATTCTTTCCTGATACCGGCAGCCGCCTTCTCACGCTCCCGCTGCGCCCTGCTGAATGCGCATCCGCAGTAGTCCTGCCTGTACAGGCCGTATTTTGCGGACAGCTCGATGGAACGCTTATATCCGTTCTTTTTCTTAAAATCCGATGTCAGATACTCAACGCCGCATTCTTCCGCAGTCTCAAGTCCCAGCTCGTTAAGAAGCTGCGCATTCTTTAAGGGCGATATCGTAAGGGTCGTGGTGAACATATCAAAGCTGTTTTCCGCCGCATAACGGCCTGCTGATGAAAGTCTCAGCTTAAAACATATGCGGCAGCGGTCTCCGCCCTCCGGGCAGTTTTCAAAACCTTTTACAGCTTCCAGAAATACCGAAGGTTCGTATACGCCCTCTGCAAATTTAATCTCTGCAGCCACATCAGCGGACAGCTCCCTTATAAGGCGCTGCTGCTCTGCAACCCTGTGCTCGTATTCTTCCTTTGCCGTGATATTGGGATTATAATAATATACGGTTATGTCAAAATATGACGCCAGATATTCCAGGCAGGCACTGCTGCAGGGTGCGCAGCAACTGTGCAGCAGCAGCTTCTTTTTGACGCCTCCCAGACTCTTTATCCTGTCATCCAGCAGCTTTTGGTAATTGGTCTTATTCATTCTTCTTAAGATAACGTGTTATAAATTCAGGCTCCGGCACAGGTATCGAGAAATAATAACCCTGAACCTTTCTGCAGCCCGTAGTCTTCAGATATTCAACCTGAGCCTCATTCTCTACGCCTTCGCATACCACTTCCATGCCCAGATCCTTGATTATATCAACTATCTTGCCCAGCACCATGCGCTCAGATCTGCTCTCCGCGCTGCGGGCAAAGTATTCGCCGTCTATCTTTATTACATCAAAAGGCACTTCCGTAAGCATGTTGAGTGAAGAATAGCCTGTACCGAAATCGTCCATGGAAAGCCTTACGCCCAGAAGCTTGAGCCTGCGTATGATGGCTATCATCTCTTCTTTTTCGGTATCGAATACGCTCTCGGTTATCTCCAGTTCAATAGCCCCGGGCGGGATCTGATACTGCTTCAGCACCTTTTCGACATTCTCAACATAATCCGGACTGTGCAGCAGCAGCCTGGACTGGTTAACGGATACGGGAACCACTTCTATACCTTCATCCATCATCTCACGCATGCGCATGCACACGCTTTCCAGCGTATAGAAATCAAGCTGTTCGATAAAACCGTTATTCTCAAAGATGGGCACAAACTGTTCCGGTCCCAGCACGCTGCCGTTTGGTCTTAACCAGCGTACCAAAGCTTCGGCGCCCGTCACCTTGTTATCGATTATATCCCACTTGGTCTGCAGATAAACCTTAAACTCGTTCTCCGCCAGCGCCTTCTGCATGGAGCTTTCGATATGATCGACCTTGCGCATGTCATCGACAAAGCGTTCGGTATAGAGCGCTTTAGTCTCCTTGGAGTCGCTCTTTATGGTCTTCTTTGCCACGTTTGCATGATCTATCATCACATCTATATCATGATCATGCTTCTTGATGGGATAGATACCGTATTTAAAACGTACCGGATACTTGATCTGATTGCCGCGCGCGTCCGCATTAACGGCGTTCGTATACTCGTCGATCCTTTTATCAAGCAGCGAATCGTTTATAAGTATCGCCAGGAACTGGTCCGCATCCATACGCACGCATAATTCCCTTTCCGAAAAGATGCGCTCAAAATTCTGTATGCAGCTTATGAGCACCTGATCGGCGCGGTGATGGCCGTAGGACTCGTTTATATACCTGAAATTGGCAATATCAAAGCGATAGATAACAAAGGGCGTCTCCCTGTTTGCGATCATCGTGTTCAGCGCGAACTCCCTGAAATAGTTGAGATTCTTGCCTTTTGTGACGGGATCCTCATAAGCCAGGCGCTCTACGGTGAGGTTGGTCCTCTTTGCCGTAGCCCACACCACGGTAAGAGCCGCTATCATGAGCACCGTAATGATCGAGCAGGTTATCACGCTCGAAAAGATAAGAGGCTTTATCCTTTCATCCACCAGATTATCCTGGAAGCAGCTCACTAAGAACATGCGGTCGCAGCCGTTGAGCGGTGAATAGCTGACCTGCATGTTGTAGCCTTCTTTTGTGGTGATATTCACAAAGCCGCTTTCTCTCTTTGCTATATCATAATTATAATCCTGAACAGCGCGCTTGCTGAGCCCCTTGCCATCGGAATGCGCCAGCAGCCCCAGCTGAAAACTGTCATCATTCATGCTGATGATATTATGGCCGCTGCTGCCCGATATCATCTCTCCGCTGTCGCTTACCACCAGGCACTGCCCCTTCGCCGTCTGATATGCAAAAGCATCCGACCTGAATATGCTGTCTATGTCTATGGTAGAAAATACCACGCCTATTATCCCGTAATCAGCCGTACGCACGGGCGCCGCTATCAAGACCCTGCGGTCTACAAACAGCCTTACCGCCGAAGGCGCAAGTCCGATATATGCATTTGATTTGGGATAATTGAGCTCCTGCAGCTGCTCGAACATCATGACAGAACCGCCCTCGGCAGCTTCACCGTCTATAGTCAGATTTCCTTCCGGATCTATATAATATATATGTTCCAACGCTGTAAGCTCACGCGTTGTTTCTATTCGCGCCAATATGGTTTCCCGGTCTGTATCCATCATGGTCCACGCCACGCTTGTGATGCCCTGGCCGTATCCGACAAGAAGGCTGTTAAGATATTCGCTCATGCTCATATGCTGCTGATGGAACTCCGAAGAAACCTGCTTACGGTATGTGCTCTGCTGCATCAATACCATCGCAACGCTGAGAACGATACAGACTATAAGAACGATAAGTCCCGCCCTGATGATCCCGGCAGACGAATTTTTCCCTTTAACTTTGTCTTTTCCTGCCATAGCCTCCCCCGTGCCTGAGCAAAAAATATACACGGCTATTATATCACATATCAGCGATTATATCCATATAATAGGGAATAAAAATGTAAGCCCAAAAAACTTGCTTTCAGGCATATATTTATTATAAAATAGACGGTGATAATCTAATTTTGGAGGATGCCATGAACGATATTCCCGCAAGGATCACAGCCGAGATCAAAAAGGTGATCCACGGTAAAGACGATGTTATCAAGATGACTCTCTGCGCCATACTGGCCGGAGGCCATGTCCTTTTGGAGGACATTCCGGGCGTGGGCAAGACCACTCTGGCCGTAGCCATTTCCAAAGCCCTTTCGCTCAAATACCAGCGCGTGCAGTTTACGCCCGACGTGCTGCCTTCCGATCTGCTGGGCTTTCAGTTATACGATAAGAACAGCGGGGAATTCCGCTTCCAGGAAGGTTCCATTTATACCAATCTGTTCCTTGCAGACGAGATCAACCGTACGTCTCCCAAGACGCAGTCAGCTCTTCTGGAGGTAATGGAGGAAAGACACGCCACCGTGGAAGGCGTGACCAGGGATCTTCCCACTCCTTTCTTTGTGCTGGCCACACAGAACCCCTTCGGCTCATCCGGCACGCAGAGACTTCCGGAATCACAGCTGGACCGCTTCATGATATGCCTTACCATGGGTTATCCCCAGTTTAACGATGCAGTGGCCGTCCTGAAGGGCGACTCCTCCATCGACCTTAAGAGCGTAAATGCCGTTACCGGCGCCGACGAGATCCTCGCAATGCAGAAGACCGTACATGATCTCTACGCCGCCGATGAGATATTTGAATATGTTGTACAGCTCACCGAAATGACCCGCAACACCGAATACTTCGCGCTGGGCTTGAGCCCCCGCGGTTCCATAGCGCTCATGCGCATGGCCAGAGCCCATGCCTTTGTGAGCGGCAGGGATTTCGTTATCCCCGAGGATATCCATGATGTATTCTTTGCGGTAGCCTCCCACCGTGTGCGCATGAACGCCCGCGCCAAGGCCGAAGGCGCCACTCTGAATAACCTTCTGAGCATGGTCCTCAGACAGGTACCCGTGCCCAAGGTGAATCCATGAGGATAAGAAACCTCTATTCTATAGGAGGATACTTCCTGGGGATCTTCTTTATGATCCTGGGAGCGGTCTTTTACCGACAGCCGCTTATCACGGTCCTTATACTGCTGATGCTGCTGCTGCCGGTTATTTCCATTGCGCTTACGCGCGCAGCCATGAAAAAGCTTTCCATTGAGGTGGTCATGCCCGAAGGTGAACTAAGCATGCCCACCGACCTTTCGATAACCCTCCGTTTGAACAACCACTCTCCCTTTCCGCTTTTAAACTGCGAGCTCAAATTCAATCTGCGAAACCTTTTCTTTCCCGCGCCCCCTACGCAGGAACTGATACTTCCTGCCGAAGCTATGGGCTGCCACGAGTTCAAGCTCCCCTTTACTCTGGGCGGCGCAGGAATGTTCGACTTCACCATAAACGATGTCTATATCACGGATTACCTGCATTTTTACAGCTTCAGGCTGCCTTACTCATTTCACCGTGAGCTTCCCGTATTACCCGAAAAGCTGCCTCTGCCTCCGGTAAGCTTAAGCAAAGCCCTGGTAGAGAGCGACGAAAGCGAAACCTCTCCCGAAGGCGAGCTGACCCGCGACCTTCTGCAGCTGCGCGAATACCGCCCGGGCGACCGCATCAAAGACATTCACTGGAAGATGACAGCCAAGACAGGCGATATTTCCGTAAAAGAATATGAACGTTCAAAGGATCTGTATTATCTGATACTGCCCGAACTGGATATAAATTATCTGCAGCGCGATCTGTCTCTGTTGTACAGTCTTGGACTGCAGCTTATCAAACAGCGCGAGGGCTTCCGCGTAGCCATTTATCATACAGTCGATAAAAGCTTTGACATGATAAAGGTAAGCGATGAAGAAGACCTGATACAGGCTTTATACCGTCTGTATCTTGAACCCGTCGAAAAATTGTCCACGGCTATGGAGAGCTTTGATTACCAGTATCCGGATATGCAGGGCATTATCCGCATCGCTTCCGGCCGCTTTATCATGCCGGAAGAGCCGGAGATATACTAAGAGGAGAATTACATGCCTGCTACAGTCAGAATGCAACAGCCACAGGCTCCCAAACGTTTAAGCCGCGCGCAGCGGCGTGAAGCCGATAAGCGGAATGAGGAGCTCGTCACCTACGGAGTATCTCTGCAGGATATAAAGAGCCTGCCGGGATCCGGCCGCTTCTTTTTATGCTTTGTCCGTGCTATGCTTATCTTTCTGGCCGGCTTTGGCATGGTAGGCGGACTGGTACGTGCTTTCGGGCTGGTATATTCAATTCCGGTGGTAGTGACCGCCTTTCTGATACTGTCTTTTCTGACAGCTTTTCTGTACTATAACAAACTGACCTTTTATCTGGGTTATTTTGTGATATTTGGCGCCTTTATCTTTTTCTCGATCATGTTCTACTGGGAAGTCAATTCAGGTTACATGGCTTTTCTGAGCGAAGTACTGCAGAAATACTCACAGTTCTTCCATGTGGCAACGGCTGATGTAACGGAGATAATCCCGAACAGATATCTGACCGTTACCATGGCCATGATCTTCATGGGCTGGTTTTTCAGTATACTGCTCAACATCACCATTTCCGGCTACATGGATATCTTCACCACCTTCCTGATAACCTTCCTGCCCCTGCAGATAGCCTTTTACGTGAACATAGTCCCGCCTCTGCCCTATATGATGATGCTCTTTGCATCTTATATAGCCGTGGCAGTGCTGGGCCGCAGCGGGCGCTTTACTCTTCCGTATAAGAGCGGGCTGCATGATGATTTTTCAAGGCAGCGAAATAAAAAGGCCACACGGCACACCTATTATTCAACATCAAAAGGCATGCTTCAGGTAAGCGCATGGAGCATAGGCCTTTCCATAGTATTTCTGCTTTTATGTGGCGGGCTGTTTGCCTCCGATATCTCTACACAGAACAGTTCCAACAAGGTCAAAGACGCCACGGATAACGTGATCAAGAAATATCTGGACGGCGGCTTTGCCTCTCTCTTTGACCGTTATAAAGCTACCGGCGGTCTGTCGCGGGGACGCTTGGGCGGCATCAGCAACGTAAGCCCGGATTTTGAGACCGACCTTCTGGTCCGCTTTGTTCCCAACGATGCTGAGAGTATGTATCTCAAAGCCTATACCGGGGTCACTTATTCCAGCAGCTCTTTCCTGCCCTACAGCGAATCGGAAGACGGCAGCCGCATCAGCGCGGACCGGCTTACGGAAATGGATGATTATTTTCCCCAGCTTTCCGCCGCCCATGATACGGATTTTTCGCAGATGACCGATAAAGATAATTATTACAGCAAAATGTGGATCGCCAATATAGACGCCGATCCCGAATATGATTACAAGCCATATTATACCTTTGATACCACCACGGGACACAGCGGAGAAAGCGGCGGTCTGGCCGCCAGCATAAAATACCGTGCAAAAGATCTGCTGCCCGAGGCTGAAGCTTATCTGGATGATTCGGCCACCATCAGCTCCTACGCTCCCGAAGATGCACGCTTTTCCTACGAGGCGCTTTATATGCCCTATGGCTCTCTGGCAAGCTATACTCCCAATCCGGAGATAACCCGTGACTACCAGGACAGCGTGTATGATATCTATCTTCAGGTTCCCGATGATATAGAGGACGAGCTGGAGGAATTCTGCCGTGAAGCCCGCCTGTATGAAGCCGCAGATTATTATAATCCGCTGGCAAAAGGAGAGGCTCGCCCCCTTTATCCCTCTAATGAGGCTGAATACGACCGCTATCTGGAACTGCAGAAACAGCGTCTGGGCATAGCCGCACGCTTAAAGAGCTACTTTGCTTCCAATTTCCAGTACACCATGGCTCCCGGGGCCACCCCCAGAAGCAAGGATGTGGTGACATATTTCCTTACCACACAAAAGCGCGGGTATTGCGCCCACTTCGCCTCTTCATCTGTCATGATACTGCGTCACATGGGCATTCCCACACGCTATATCGAAGGCTATATGATGACCTGGAGCGAAATGATGGATGGCACCGCAGTTTCCGATGATGCCACAGGCTGGCAGACTCCCGAGTACACACTTCCCGGCACCGGTATCCTGGAAGTGCCTCTTACCGACGGTTCCGCCCATGCCTGGATAGAAATATACCTTGACGGTTACGGCTGGATCCCCTATGATACCACGCCTCCTTCTGACGAAAATGATGTTCCGGTGAATATGGACTTCTTCAGCCTTTTCTCCGGACTCTTTACCACGACCAACAGAGCTGCCGCCAACGGCAATAATGCAGCCAATAATATACAGCTGCCCTCCGCCAAAGGTTCATTTGCATTTTTAAGCAGCCTTTCATTCCTGCTGCGGCCCCTGGGCATACTGCTGGCAGCCCTGATCATATTTATACTGAGCTTCCCTCTGATCCGCTTTGTGCGCGAAGAATACAGCATACGCCGTTTCAAGAGCCGCGGTGAATTCTCTGACGCGCTGCTGATCTACTACAGGCGCTTTATCAAGAAGCTCATCTCAGGCAAGCTGATAAGCGTGGAACACCCCACCATCCGCGACAGCTATGATATGCTGGTAAATTCAGGCGTTGACGGCACCCCCGTGGATGAAGCTGAGGCCGCTGCGCTGCGCGATGGCATCGAACAGGCGGCATTTGGCCGCTCGCAGCTGAGCGAAAGTGAATTCATTGCGATCAGGGATATGATCAAAGAGTTGATGGGCAAGATTAAAAAGCCCCGGAAAAAATGATCACTGATTTCTTTTGTGACTCAAACGGGCCTCACGGCTGATTCTGAGTCACTAGCCTCCCCCTTTATAAGGACATTTTTGAAAGCCGGGCCCCTGTTTTGGGACAGATGTACTTTCGTGTTTTCCGACTTGTGGACGCTGTGAGTTATTGCATCTACATATTTAAGACAAAGTTCGTTCTCAGGTATTGATGCGGAAGGAGTAGCTAACACAAGTCGGGAAAATAGGCTTTGTGTTAGCCGTCGGTAAGCGATTCATGCCAATATTCGGAGTAAACGGCTAACACAAGTCAGGAAAATGGGCTTTGTGTTAGCCACCTGGAGGGGATTCATGCCCATATTCGGAGTATACGGCTAACACAAGTCGGGAAAATAGGCATTGTGTTAGCCGACGGGATAGGATTCATGCCCATTTACAGAGTAAACGGCTAACACAAGTCGGGAAAATGAGCATTGTGTTAGCCGACGGTAAGAAATGCATGGACATTGCCTGTCCAATAACAAGGGTACATACAACTACTGTGTCTGATGTAATGGCGGACTAACCGGCTGGTGTACATATTTGCAGCTTCTGTATTTTTGAGCATCCACACTTATGGGTACAGTATAACCCCACCGGAATCAGACGATCAGCTTTAATTGACCATATCTCCTGCAGACAGCTATGTAACAAAAAAGAGGCAGCCGCCTGGCTGCCTCTTTGTAAGTTGCATGTATCTTTAATTTGAAGTTTCTCCTACTACTTTCCCATTGGTTACGATATCGTACGGACTACCAGGTACTCCTTCAGTAGGCGTTGTATCAAGCCATTCACCGTCTACATACCATACTTCTGCACGCTCGTCCTGATAATGTACATAATTGATGGTAAATGCTTTGTGCATTTCTGACTTGGTTGCGCCATCAGGTATAGACATACTCTCACATCCAACTTCAAATTCCTTTACCTTAGGAGAAAGGTTTGCAAAATCAGCAGTAGCGCTCAGGTTCTTAGCATGATTTGCAGAAACTATATTTTTAGGATCCGGATTTCTGGTTCCGTAGATAGCTGACATCTCAGCCTGAGCTGCTGTCATGGCGCTGCGGGCGTTCAGCAGAGTC
>CADAHD010000025.1 GCA_902787595.1 uncultured Lachnospiraceae bacterium | reverse complement strand
GAGATCAAGGGCGACAAGATAGCTCTTTCCGCTAAGTTTGATGAGAACAATCCCTGGCTGAACGTTGAGAGCAAGTATCCTGTAGGAACCGTAGTTAAGGGTGTTGTTGCCCGCATGACCGAGTTCGGCGCATTCATCCAGCTCGAAGAAGGCGTTGACGCTCTGCTGCACGTTTCACAGATCAGCCGTAAGCACATCGATAAGCCTTCAGATGTTCTTAAGACAGGCGATGAGATCGAAGCAAAGGTTGTTGATCTCAACATCGAAGATCACAAGATCTCTCTGAGCCTTAAGGACCTGCTTCCCGAAGAGCCCGATGAGGCTGAGGAAGGCAGCGCTTCCGAAGAAGCATAATACAGAACCCGCAAGATCATTATAAGGGCTCAGCTCTATATGAGCTGGGCTCTTTGTTATATAGCAGAGCTGTCTGAATTAAACGCAGCACACAACAGGGGGCAGAATAAAATTTGTTCTGCATGATCTTAAAAAGGAGCCGGATATGATAAGGGATTATAAATATCTGAAAGACAGGATTCTGAGTCTGACAGGCGTTGATCTTAACGCATATAAGGAAGCGCAGATGAAACGCCGTATAGACCAGCTTGTTACCAAAAGAGGAATAGCCGACTATCCTGAATATATCGAACTATTAAAAAAAGACAAAGATGCTTTGGAAGAGTTCCTTAATCACTTTACGATCAATGTCTCAAATTTTTATCGCAATCCCGAACAATGGGAGTTTATGGATAAAGAAGTTATCCCTTCCCTTATCACGCGATTCGGAAAAAACCTAAAGATATGGTCGGCGGCATGCTCAACGGGCGATGAGCCTTATTCGCTCGTAATGGCCTTGTCTAAGCATATCCCCCTTAATATGATAAGGATTTATGCTACAGATATAGATAAGACCATATTATTCAAGGCTAAACGGGGCATATATGTCGAAAAATCCCTTGAAGATATGCCTAAGGAGTTTAAAAGCAGATATTTTACCAGAATTGAAGGTAAAGAACTTGAAGATATAATAAAGCAGCCCGGTAATTCGGATCTGAAAACACTTCGCGTGGCTTATAAGATCAGTGATGAGATAAAGAACAGGGTAACTTTCAAACAGGCAAATCTGTTGGAAGCTAAAGATTATCCCAGAGATTATCATATGATAGTCTGCCGAAATGTGCTGATATATTTTACGGAGGAGGCAAAGGATGAGGTGTTCAGGCGTTTCCATGACAGTCTGATGCATGAAGGGATATTATTTATAGGTTCTACAGAGCAGATAACGAATTATAAAGCTATCAATTATGTCAGGAAAAATTCATTTTTCTATGAGAGAGTGGATTAAGTAAAGATCCCTATGAGATCAAAAAGACCGGCAGTATGGCCGGTCTTTTGTATTATGAATAAAAGCATATTGTCAATAATCCCTGTACTGATACATAGATGAGAGTATATGTTCTGCGTACATATTAAAACCGGAACGGCTTTTTTTGAATTCATCCGTGAGCTCAAAATACAGATCTTTTGATCTGTACTCCCTCTTAAAGAAAGGAGTGAAAAGTACATCCCACTGTGGAAGATAAAGTGATTTCTTTCTGGTATAGCAGTTGGATGCAGTGGCCTGAACACGGTGTTCTTTATCCACAAAGCCTGCAATAGCTTTATGCATGGCGGTATCTTCTGCGGGAAGATAATAGTAATCCTTATAGTTTGAATAGAAGTATTTAAGCTCTTCTTCGTAAAGCGGCACTTTGAGAGAGCCGTCTATGCCTTCACCGGTAAAGTAGCAGCCCAGAGAGCGGAAAGAAACAGCCTTGGGCAGCGGAGCAGCAAAACGGAGTTTCATGATAACTTCCTGTCCGCGCTTTTTGTTTACATCGCGGAAATAATTGGCATGAACCTTCATAACGCGTACAGGCTTTAAGAAAATATCAGGATAAGCCAGCATATCAACAACGTGGAGCATGCCGCGCAGATCATCGGCATTGTGCTGGAGCAATTCTGCTTCGATGGCAGGATCTTTCTCGCAGACATAATCATGGTAGCGGCTGATAAGCTCACCGCCTGTATAAGGATCATCGCGTTCTATGCCCAGGAATTCTTCGATCGTTTTCTGCTTAAGATCGGGCAGACCCAGTATATCCTTATATCCGCTGATACGGCGATAAATATCTACGCCTGCAAAAGCAGAAAAATCATAAGGCATGGAAAACTGCGCGGCTTTCTGCTCAAGATAGGGCAGATCAAAGCGGTTGCCGTTATAGTGTATCAGGAATTTATAATCGTGAGCAAATTCGAAGAAAGCGGTAAGAAGCTGTAATTCTTCATCATAGCTTTCAGCGAGCCACTGAATATAATTCCAGTGTTCTTCTTTGAAATATACACAGCCAACCATATAAAGGCTTGAGTTTTTTGAACTTAAGCCTGTAGTCTCAATATCCAGAAAAAGAATTTCATCTTTTTTGATATCTTCGGGAAGAAGCTCTTCCAGAGGATATGAAGGAGTTATATCAAGAGCGGATGTGATGGTTTTCATCTCGGATATCCTTTCGTGATTTTTCTTCTATTTATGATAACATAAATTGATGAAATTTCAACACCGGATATGGTCTGTAACATATTGAGATCACATGTTTCTGATAAGAAATAGATATAATGCCGGCGTGATTTTAACGGCTTTGTATATAGCAAAAAAGAGGGATATGTGATAATATACGAACGGTATTATTTACAGGAGAAACAGCAATGTCTTTGTTAAGTTTTAAAGGTGGCATACATCCATATGACGGAAAAGAACTGTCAAAGGATAAGCCCATAAAGTCACTGAATCCGGGAAAGGAACTTGTTTATCCCTTAAGCCAGCATATAGGCGCGCCGGCAAAAGCCATAGTCGCAAAAGGCCAGCGCGTGCTTTGCGGTGAATGTATCGCAGAGGCAGGCGGTTTTGTTTCTTCGCCTGTTTATTCTTCTGTATCCGGTACCGTAAAGGCGATAGAGAAACGCAGGACCGTTACCGGCGATATGGCAGACTGCATCATTATAGAAAATGATGAAACATACGAGACAGCGGATCCTATCAATGATAAGCCATATGAAGACATGAGCCGCGAAGAAGTGATCGCCGTTATCCAAAAAGCAGGCATAGTCGGAATGGGTGGCGCAGGCTTTCCGACGCATGTTAAGCTTTCACCCAAAGAGCCGGATAAGATAGATACGATCATAGTAAACTGCGCAGAATGCGAGCCGTATCTTACCAGTGATTATCGTAAAATGCTCGAAGAGCCCGATAAACTTATAGGCGGACTACAGATAGAAGTGGGGCTGTTTAAAAATGCCAGGGGCGTACTGGCTGTAGAAGATAATAAACCCGACTGTATCAGGATTCTGAAAGAAAAAACGAAGGATATGCCTAATATTTCCGTAGCGGCATTAAAGACCAAATATCCGCAGGGTTCAGAAAGACAGCTGATCTATGCTGTGACGCGCAGATCCATCAACTCCAAAATGCTGCCTGCGGATGCCGGCTGCATAGTGAATAACGTGGATACCGTTATTGCAATTAATAATGCCGTGCGCTGCGGAGAGCCGCTGATGTACCGTATAGTCACGGTAACCGGAGATGCAATAGCAGATCCGCGCAATTTCAAAGTGCGCACCGGGACTGATTATAAAGAACTGATAGATGCCGCGGGTGGTTTTAAAACCGAAGCAAAAAAGATAATATCCGGCGGTCCAATGATGGGCTTTGCGCTGTTTGATCTTAATGTGCCTGTTACCAAGACTTCCTCTGCGCTTTTGTGCATGAGTGAAGATGAAGTGGCCAAATGGGAGCCGTCAGCCTGCATTAACTGCGGACGCTGTGTGGATGTATGTCCTTCGCGGCTGATACCGTCATTACTGGCAGATCACGCATCACACTTTAACGATGAAGAATTCCTTGCGCTTTACGGCATGGAGTGTGTCGAATGCGGAAGCTGCTCTTATGTATGCCCTGCCAAAAGGCAGCTGGCGCAGATGATAAAGAGCATGCGCCGCATACAGCTGTCAAAACGAAAAAAATAACCGCAGAATGAGTGCAGCGAAGGAGTCGGGCGTTTGTCATCCTGAGCGCAGCGAAGAAGCCGGGCACTTGTTAATATGAGTGCAACGAAGAAGCCGGGCGCTTGTCATCCTGAGCGCAGCGAAGGATCTTGAAAGAGTATATATGGAAAAAGAACTTAATTCTAAAAAACAGAATACCGCAGAGTCTGTAAAAACCCTGCCTTCCGTATCGCCCACACCCCATGTCCGTGATAAATCCACCACAGGGGCTATAATGGGATGCGTGATCCTGGGGCTTTTACCGGCAACCGCTGCAGGCATATGGAATTTCGGATACAGGGCTTTGATAATAGTATTGTCCTGCATTGCGTTGTGTGTATTTTTTGAATGGAGCTTTGAAAAAATATGTAAAAGGAAGAGCACGATAAAGGATCTGTCTGCGGCACTTACCGGTCTTTTACTGGCGCTTAATCTTCCTGTAGGCGTTCCCTGGTATATACCGCTTATCGGAAGTTTTGTAGCTATAGTAGTTGTAAAACAGCTTTTTGGCGGTTTGGGACAGAATTTCATGAATCCCGCGCTGGGAGCCAGGTGCTTTCTGATGCTGTCTTTTTCAAGAGCTATGACCGATTTTTCTTACCGGCCCGGCTGGGGAAATGCAGATGTGATAAGCTCTGCAACTCCTCTGGCAGATGTAAAAAACGGCATGAGCTTTTCCGTTTCATCCATGTTTCTGGGTAATGAAGCCGGAACCATAGGCGAAACATCGGCGCTGGCTCTGATAATAGGCGGTGTATTTCTTCTGTGCATGGGTATCATTACATGGCATCTGACAGGAATGTATCTACTGAGCCTGGTGATCTTTGTGCTGATATTCGGAGGGCGAGGTTTTGATATCAACTATATATCGGCGCATCTCTTCGGCGGTGGTCTGATACTTGGCGCCTTCTTTATGGCTACGGATTATGTTACGCGGCCCATAACAAAAAAAGGGCAGATCATATACGGTATTTTTCTTGGCTGCCTTACGGGCATCTTCAGGATATTCGGCCCCGGCGCGGAAGGCGTGTCATATGCGATAATCATCGGTAATCTTATAGTTCCGCTTATAGAAAGAATAACTGTACCCAAACACTTTGGTTATAAAAAGCCTGTACGTACGGAGGCTGCAAATGAAAAACATAATTAAAGATGCATTGATATTGTTCCTTATAACAGCTGCAGCAGGTATATTACTGGCAGTCGTAAACGAAGTGACAAAGAAGCCTATAGAAGAGGGCAAACGCGCTGCGGTAGAAGCTGCATGCAAAGAAGTTTTTCCTGATGCAGACAGCTTTAAGGCTGCGGAAATGCCGGATGATCTTGCAGATTTTGAAGAGCGTTATCCAAAGAGCTGTGTGGATGAGATCTATGATGCTTATGATGCCGGCGGACAGAACATCGGAATAGTTCTGAATATGACAAACAAAGAAGGTTATGGCGGAAATATACGTTTCAGCATGGGAATAGCGCTGGACGGTACGCTGAAAGGCGTGGCGATACTTGAAACCGCCGAGACGCCGGGACTGGGACTGCAGGCTGCAGATGTTCTGCTGCCGCAGTTTAAAGACCGAAAAGCTGATGCTTTTGTGTTTGTTAAGGGTGGCGGAGCTTCTGCGGAAAACGAGGTTGATGCCATATCATCCGCAACCATAACAACACGCGCTTTCACAAACGGCATAAACGCAGGTCTGGATTTCTTCAGGACCGTGCTTAACAGATAAGGAATCATGTTATGAAGAAGAATAATACCCTTAAACCATTCATAAACGGCCTGATAGACGAAAACCCTACCTTTGTGCTGATGCTTGGCATGTGTCCCACGCTGGCGGTCACAACCTCGGCTGTAAACGGACTGGGGATGGGGCTTACAACGACAGTAGTTCTTACACTGAGCAATATTATTATATCAGCTCTGCGCAGGATAATACCGGATAAAGTGCGTATCCCGGCTTTTATAGTCATCATCGCCTCCTTTGTAACGATAGTCGGGCAGTTCCTGGAAGCTTATCTGCCTGCGCTCAATTCTGCGCTGGGCATGTTCATACCTCTTATCGTCGTAAACTGTATCATACTTGGACGTGCCGAAGCCTTTGCATCCAAGAATGGCATCTTTGCTTCTGCGCTTGACGGCCTGGGTATGGGACTGGGCTTCAGCGTAGCGCTGACGCTGATCGGCTGCGTGAGAGAAGTGCTGGGCAGCTTTTCGATTTTTGGCTTCAGCTTTAAAGCGCCTCTTGAAGCAGCAGGCTTATCGCCCATATCCATTTTTGTTATGGCTCCCGGCGCGTTCTTTGTCCTGGCAGCTATAATTGCAGTGATGAGCGTTATAAGAGATAAGCAGACAGCAGCAGGTAAAGCGTCTAAGATAAAAGATGTAAAATGCGACAGTAACTGCGCAAACTGTTCCGACAGCGGCTGCGTTCACCGTTTCTATGATGAAAACGGCGCTGATACCGCAGTGGGAAACAGATCACAGGAACTGAAATGAAAGGATGACCATGAGTACGATTTCTGAATTACTTATCATTGCAATAGGATCGGCTTTTGTGAGCAATGTGGTGCTTAGCCAGTTCTACGGACTCTGTCCTTTTCTGGGCGTGTCCAAGCAGTTAAAAACAGCCGGCGGAATGGGCGCAGCCGTGATCTTTGTCATTACGCTGGCCAGTCTGGTAAGTGCGCTGATATACAGATTCCTGCTGTTTCCTTTCGGACTTGATTATTTAAAAACAATAGTGTTCATACTGGTTATAGCTGCTCTGGTGCAGTTTGTAGAGATGTTTTTGAAAAAGTTTGTGCCTGCGTTATATAAAGCGCTGGGCGTATATCTGCCGCTTATCACCACAAACTGCGCGGTACTGGGCACGGCGCTTACCAATGTACAGAAGGAATACACGCTGCTTTATTCCGTGGTAAACGGTTTTGCGACCGCGGCGGGATTTGCGGTTTCGATCTGCATACTTGCGGGCATACGCGAAAAGATGCGCTATAATAACATACCCAAAGCTTTTCAGGGCATGCCTATAGTCCTGGTTACTGCGGGACTGATGGCCATAGCATTCTGCGGCTTTTCAGGTCTATTATAAATAGTGCATCGAACAAACTAGCGAGTCATTCTGAGCGAAGGATCTTTTATAAACTACCGTGTCATCCTGAGCGCAGCGAAGGATCTTTTATAAGGGATAATTAATTATGAACACATCAGCAATAATAACAGCAGTTATAGTGATAGCAGTTCTGGGTCTGATACTGGGCCTGTTTCTGGGGATCGCGGCAAAAGCTTTTCATGTGGATACAGATCCCAGGGAGGATAAGATAGCAGGCACGCTTCCCGGAAACAACTGCGGCGGCTGCGGATATCCCGGCTGCTCCGGACTGGCTGCTGCCATAGTTGCGGGAAATGCGCCTGTAAACGCCTGCCCGGTCGGCGGAGAAGCCGTTGCCAAAGCAGTTGCAGAGATCATGGGCGTTGACGCAGGAGACAGCAGACGCATGGTAGCTTTTGTTAAATGCGCCGGCGATTGTGAGAAAGCAGTCAGGGATTATGAATATACAGGTGAGATGGACTGCCGTATGGCTGCGCTGCTGCCCGGCGGCGGAGATAAGAGCTGTTTCTATGGCTGTCTTGGTTACGGAAGCTGTGTTAGAGCATGTCCTTTTGATGCGATCCACATCATAAACGGCATTGCCGTTGTTGATAAAGAAGCCTGTAAGGCCTGCAGCAAATGCATAGAGGCCTGTCCTAAGAAACTGATAGAACTGGTGCCTTATGAGGCTAAATATCTCGTGGCATGCAGCTCAAAGGATAAGGGGCCGGACGTAATGAAGAAGTGCAAAGCCGGCTGCATAGGCTGCAGTCTTTGTAAGAAGAACTGTCCGAAAGACGCAATAGAGATAAGCGATCTGCTGGCCCATATAGATCAGGATAAATGCGAAGGCTGCGGCGTCTGTTCGGAAAAGTGCCCCAAGAAGGCTATAATCACTCATTAAGGACATAATCCGGAAAACCGGAAGAAGTATATATATCTGAATTACTGTCTATAAAAAGGGCTTCGGCGTCATCGGTGTTTTCGATGAACTTAAGTCCTTTTTCAATGCCCATCACCAGACAGGCAGTAGAGAGTGCATCGGCTTTTACGGGATCAGAACTCACTATGGTCACGGATACAGTGCCGTTATCTGCCGGATATCCCGTCTTCGGATCCAGTATATGATGATAGATCTTGTCATCGTATATAAAATATCTTTCATATGTTCCGGAGGTCACTATGGCGGAATCGGTAATATTGAAAGTAAGGAGAGGACCTGCCCCAAAGGGATTATGGATACCGACATTATAGGCTCTGCCGTCAGGCCTTGTACCAATGACAACAATATTCCCGCCCAGATTGATTATGCCGGACTTAACGCCCATACCGACAAGATGATCCCTTATCTCTTTTGAAACATAACCCTTGGCGATAAAGCCCAGATCGATCCGCGTATCAGGATCTTCGATGCTGATATTCTCCCCGTTTATCATGATAACAGACGGATCTGTATGTTCCAGGGCTTTTTGTATAGATGAGTCATCAGGCATGATGGATTGATAAGGATCCGAAAAATCCCAAAGCAGGCTTACCGCGCCGATCGCAGGGTCGACAGCTCCGCCTGTCATATCACAATACTTAAGCGCCTCATTCAGGATGGGCGATAGTTCTTCATAATCCCCGGATGCGCCGCTGTTTAATCCGCTCAACAGGCTGTTCTCATCATGCGCAGAATAGAGCGTTTCGTCTTTTTTACATATATCCAGACAATCTTTAAGATGCTGCTTATCATCACCGTAAAGAATAAATTTAACATAGGTATCGAAATAAAAGCCGCTCTGTGTGACCGGCTCTGTTTGGGCGCACGCCGAAAGGAGCAGGCATGCAAAAAATAAAATGAATAAATGCAGCTTTTTTCGCATATGTGTATGATAGCATTATTCTTTAACATGCGCAAATCGGTCAAAAGCCTTTTTTATATGCAATATTGTGAATCGGACAGCATTATAACGCAGATAAGGAACTAATGCGAGCTATATCTTGTATCAGTATATATTTTTGTGTTAAGATATAGTGAGTTGTTTATAGAGGATTTTCTTGAGCAGATCAAACATATAAGGAGAAGGAGCATGGCTGATAATAAAAAAATTGACGGGATCAAGATAGGAAAGTTCAAGTTGAGCTTTAATTCCCCCGTAGTACTGGCGTTTGCGTTTTTAAGCCTTGTATCACTTTTGCTGGGATACATTTCATTTGGGAAGATAAGAGATCTGCTTTTTATGTCCTATCATTCATCGCTTTTAAATCCTCTTACTTACTTAAGGTTCTTTACTCATGTGCTGGGGCATTCGGGCTGGGATCATTTTATAGGCAATATGGCGTATCTTTTATTACTTGGTCCCATGCTGGAAGAAAAATACAGTTCGAAAAAAGTACTGGGCGTGATACTGGTCACGGCATTTGTAACAGCGCTCATAAACTATATTTTGTTTCCCCAGATAGCTATCTGCGGAGCCAGCGGCGTGGTTTTTGCGATGATACTTATGACTTCCTTTACAAGCTTTAAAGAAGGCGAGATCCCCCTGACTTTTATACTGGTAGCCATAATATATCTGGGCCGGGAGATATTCGACGGTATATTCATGCAGGATGATATCTCCAACCTTTCGCATATCCTTGGTGGTGTAGTAGGCGGTATATTCGGGTATTTGCTTAATATAAAAAGGAAAAACGCTTGAAACTAAATGATGACTTTGATGATGAATATGACGATCCGCTGACTTTTAACAGCGGGCGCAAGAGTACAATGGGTACCGCAGCTGTTGTTGCGATACTCTTTATTATGCTGGCTGTTGCCATTGTGGTCATGGCCAATCAATCTTCGGTCAAAGGAAACCAAACCGGCAGGAGTGGCGCAAAGACAACGCCGGCAGCTGCTGCCGACTGGAATCCCGATCCAAATGCTACTTCGCTGATCAGCGGAAAGACCGGCACGGCGTCCGATCTGGATTTTTGGGACGCTTACCCTACAAAACCTGAGCCTACGCTTGCCCCTTCTTCCAATCAGGCGCCTACGCCCACGCCCTGGGGCGGCTCTTCCGAGGAAGAACCGGAAGAAGAGGAAAAGCTTTCCGTTTCCGAAGACGGACTCCATACCCGCATAGTTAACAGCGACGGCACCGAGGAATGGGTGGAGCTTAATCCGTATCTGAGCCGGAACAGTTTTCAACCGTCAGGTTTTGTGTATCAAAAGCCTTTTATGAGCTATTACGAGAATAATACCAAGAAGGGCTTTGTTGGCGTGGATATTTCCAAAGAAGAAGGTAATGTCGATTTTGCTGCGCTAAAAAATGCCGGCGTAGATTTTGTGATGCTGCGTCTGGGGCAGCGCGGATATACTACAGGCGATCTGAGCGTTGATGAGAATTTCGTTGAGAATTATAACAAGGCGCGTGAAGCCGGTCTGGATGTGGGCATGTATTTTGTGACTGCCGCTGTTAATACGGAAGAGGCAAAGGAAGAAGCAGAGTTCTGCATTCAGGTATTGATACAATATGATATGCGGCTTAATTATCCGCTTGCGCTTTCAACAGAAAGACTGGGCGGCGGCAAAGCGCGTACCGACGAACTGGAGAAGATGCCCAGAACCAATAACGCGCTTACCTTTATGAGAGCTATTGAAAATTCAGGCATGTTTTCGATGCTGTATGGCGACAAGACAACGCTGATCAAACAATACAGCCTGGGTTCGATGATAGGTTTTGATATCTGGTATGCCGGAGCGGAAGATATACCCGATTATCCGTATCAGTTTGTGATGTGGCAGTATGATAAGGGTGCAAAGATAGACGGCATAGAGGGTGGCGCGCATCTTAATCTGTGTTTCCTGGATTATACGATAAGGTAAGATACTGAGCGAAGCGAAGGATCGGCTATGCGTCATCCTGAGCGAAGCGAAGGATCTTTTCAGAGATCTTGATCCTTCCATAAACCTCCCTGTATTCATCCCTGCTTAAATTCTCAATATAATTCTTGGTATAATTCTTATCCACACCCTGTTCCTTCAACACATCCACAGCCTTATTATAAGCAACAGCTGCTTCATCCTCTGTTTCATAATCGCCTACTATAAAATTGCCCCTTACATGTATACGGGCGCGAAATACCACGCGGTTTTTAACGTTTTCCTTGGTTACTCCGACGTAGCGGTTTATGACTTGTATATTGGCGCTGCGAAAGTCCAGTTCGTCGCCGTTTAAAAACTTATAATCCCTGCCTGCCACAGCATAGCTCCTGATCCCGTAACGGTTTAGGATATTGATCTGCAGACCGTAATCTGCGGCAAAAAAATGCCTTCCGCGGCGCATTATCTTGTGCGAGCTGTAGAAGAACAGTTCATCTGCATCAAACTTAAGGATCTCAGTGGGACTCAGATAATAAAGAAACATCCTGCGCATGATATATATGGGATTGGCTATATAAATGCCGTTATCCCTGAAATTTATCAGACTGACCCATTTTTCGAAAGAAAGGGGAGATGGTGATCTGTGATCCAGAATGCCGCAGCTTTTGTCTTTTAACAAAAGACGTGCCTGAACATAAGCCCTGTGCGCATCGGTTTCGTTATCAAAGCTGCCAAGGCTTATATGTTTCCCCATATATGTGACGGAAGAGCGGAAGTATAAACTTCCGCTCTTTGTTTTTGAGGTGTAAACACCTGAATGATTCTGTGGCATATATTGATTATAGCATTATCGTTTAAAGAAAGAAATTACTTTTTTATCTTCAAGTCTTATACGTGTCATATAAGCATCATCACCATACCGGAAGTATACACATACATGCCCGGTACCCGCTGCGTCGTAGCCGTAGCTGCTCTCGTTATCATATTCGTAGCTGTCGGGTTCATCTACACCGAAAACTTCATGCAGCAGGGCTTTGGCGCTTTCGACCACGTCTGCCTCCATGGCATCGGCTTCATCAAAACTGTATTTCTTTGCTTCCAGTTCAAATTGATAACCGTTAGTGTTTAACATAAGCAGTGAAAGATCGGAAGCTTTGAGTTCTATCTGGTAACCGGTTGCGTATCCTGTGCTTTTTTTGCTGACATCGACCATATATGTCTCATCCATATCTATTTCGGGGTCTGCCTCAAAGTGATCGACAATAACGATCCAAGAGGGATCTGCATTTATATCTACACCTAGATACTTCATCAAGTATGCCTCGGCTTTTTGGCGTACTCTTTCTTCGATGCTGCCGGGAGTAATGGGAGTGGACTCGTATGACAGCTGTGAGTTAATGCCTGTATCAAAACCTTCTTCTTCAAGCGCCTGAGCATTAACATACCATTTCTTGGTGTCATGGTCGATATACTGCAGCAGCTGTTCGTCGCTCATTTCTCCTTCGGGCAGGTATATCAGGTTGTCCTCTGCCACATAAGCCATCTGGCCTTCTTTAAGCTCGGACTTTGTATCTAAATGCGCCATGGCTTCCTGCGGAAATACGCCGTTGTCATAATAATCGCGTTCCAGTTTCAGGATCCTTGCGATCTCGCTGTCGGTAAGTTCTCTTGAATAGCCTTCATCGGTAGTGATGAATGTATCGTTTTCAACTTCGTATGCATAATCTTCATATTCCTCTTCGGACATATCCTCCATGCGCTGCTTAACGCTTATCACAGCGGCAGCGGCGCCTATGCTCAAAGCTCCCAGCAGGATCACGCCTATCAATACAGATAAAAGCTGTGAATATCTGAAGGTGATATCCTTTGTCCTTTTTCTTTTTATACAGTTGGAGTAGATCTGCTTTTTCATATTCTCGGATATTTCTATATTGCTTAATAAATTTTCATATTCTTTATTCATAAGTCACCTCTCCTTTGTAATCTGACTTTAATGCTTCTCTGGCTCTTTGAAGCCTCTTTTTGGCAGCGGCAGGAGTTATCTTTAACAGCTGCGCCGTTTCCTCGATCGAATATCCTTCTATGTAATGAAGGATGAAAACGGATTTTCGTTTGTAATCCAGATTGAGGATGAGAGAGAGCAGTTCGCGTTCATCCGAGTGCAGCCCGTCTATCATCACAAAGCTTTCGTCCATTTCCGATAAAGGCAGACATTCATGCTTTTTATGGAATCTTAAGAATTCCCTGCATTTATTCTGCGAAACCTTTATCAGCCAGGCTTTTTTGTGCTCCTCACTCTCAAATTCGGGGCTTTTGGTATAATAGGCCAGGAAGGTCTCCTGTAATACATCTTTGGTATCAAATTCATTTTTAAGGATCAGAAAACAGATCTTGTACAGAGTATTACTGTATCTGTCTATAACCGATCCCAGATCTTCTTTTAGCTTTTTCATCAGTATCTCCTTAATTTATTATCACCGGTGTCAAAACTGTCGCGATCAGCTTTTCACCATATATATGTTTAAAGCCGCCGGTTGGTGACAAAAAAGATCAATTTATTTTATCACAAAAAATCAGACCATGGACTGTCCGGTATCAATTCTGTAATGGACATAATTTCCGAT
>CADAHD010000024.1 GCA_902787595.1 uncultured Lachnospiraceae bacterium | reverse complement strand
GGAGAGCTTCGTTCGACTTGCATGTGTTAAGCACGCCGCCAGCGTTCATCCTGAGCCAGGATCAAACTCTCTAAAAAAGTTTGTTTTCCTAACCAGTTTAACTGGCTAAAAATCCGTTAATTTACTTTGTTCCAAAAATTTCTCTTATTAGAAATCTTCGGGGTTGGATAGCTGTTTATTTATCAAGGTTCTTGCCGCTTTGAAAGGCTTTATTTTTTCGCTCTCTCGCGTGCGACTTTTAGATATTAGCACTTTAGGTTTTTCTTGTCAACACTTTTTTTGATTTTTTTTGATCTTTTTTTGTGTGACCAGATGTTGTAGTTCTTATGGCTTCTTTACCACTATATCTTCCTTATATTATATAGAAGATTTTATGTAAATCAGCCTCCTAAAGTGAAAAGGCAGCCTCTCTGGCTGCCAGCGGAGAAGGAGGGATTTGAACCCTCGCGCCGGTTACCCGACCTACACCCTTAGCAGGGGCGCCTCTTCGGCCTCTTGAGTACTTCTCCGAATTGCTTGCATTACATATTTTGTTTTTTGCTGAAAGCGAAAGTAATTATATTTCAAATATCTGCACTTGTCAAGCGAAAGTTAATATTTCGTGAAATACAGATCCGTTCCTTCCGTATCTATCACTACTATAGCGGGGAACTCCGAAACCGTAAGCTTTCGTAACGCTTCTGTTCCCAGATCGTCATACGCCACAACTTCCGCAGAGGTTATCGCTTTGGAAAGCAGCGCGCCGGCACCGCCTATAGCTGCAAAATACACTGCGCCGTTTTTCTTCATCGAATCCTTTACCGCCTGCGATCTCTTTCCTTTTCCTATCATCGCATTTAATCCCAGGTCAAGCAAAGAAGGCGTATACTTATCCATGCGGCTGGCAGTCGTGGGCCCGGCAGATCCTATCACCTGTCCTTCACGTGCAGGCGACGGCCCCATATAATAAACAGTCTGGCCTTTCACATCCACGGGAAGATCCTCTCCGCGCTGCAGAGCTTCGTACATGCGCTTATGCGCGGCATCACGCGCCACATAGATCGTGCCGCTTATATAAACCATATCTCCCGCTCTTAATTTATTCAGATCTTCCTGCGCAAAAGGCGCATTAATATGATATTCCATGTTTTCCTCCATTATGTTCATCAGTGAAATGCAGGATCCGAATCCTTAATTCAGATCCTGCATCCTTACTGATCACACATTATACCTGCAGGAGTTATTCTTCAACTTTTACCGTGATCGTGATAGTCTTTCCGTTAAGCTTTGTTGTGAACTTACCGCTGCCCTTGCTTCTGGCTTCCACATTTCCGTCTTCGTCTATAAAAGCTACCATAGGCTTGGAACTCTTAAATACTGCAGCCTGATCAAGTGAAGCATCAGTATCGATACTAATCTTATCGCCCTTCTTAAGTGTCAGTGTATATTTATTAGATCCTTTAGCCTTTGCAAATCGTGAGTCTGCGCTGCTAAGATCGATCTTTTCAGAATAAAGCTTTATAGTATACTCAACACCGTTTGCGCTTGCACTTAAGACAGTTTCTCCGGGAGCATTAGCCGTAACCTTATTCTTCTTTACGGATGCGATATTCTCTGATGCGCTCTTCCAATCAAGCTTCTTAACTTTCGGTACCCTGACATTTATCGTCTTAGGCTTGCCGCCCGAGATCACATGCATGGTACGTTCTGCTACTACCGCCTTCTTCTCCGTTACCTTTACAGTGCATGTATATGCAGATCCGTTGATGTATGCAGTGATCTTTGCGCTGCCCTTTGCATGCGCCGTTACTTTTCCGTCCTCATCAACCGTAGCAACATCCGGCGACGCGCTGTACCATAAAACAGACATCTTATCCGCAGGATAATCCTTGATCTCTACAGTCTTTGTTTCAAGCGCTTCGAGCTTAATGCTCTTTTCCTTAATTACAGGCTTATATACATGGACATTCACTGTCCTGTCGCCGAAGATCATCTTTGCATCGCCGGTCTTCTTTGCCGTAAATTTACCGCTCTTGCTGATACTTATGATCTTTTTACTTGCCTTATCATCACGCGCGATCGTCCATCCGTCGGGTATATCAAATTTCTGTCCTTTAACCAGATAGATATCTTTGGTACCTTCCACTATTTCAGGAAGAGGATCGAGCGCCGATCTGCCGCCCTTTACGGGATCCGGTGCAGCCTTCTCGCTCCACTTTGCAAACAACGTAAAGTCCTTCGTTACCTCAGTACCAAAATCATATGCATTCTTACATTCTTCTTCGGTATACCAGCCCCCGAATTCCATGCCGGATTCCTTAGGATCTACGGGTCTGGGAAGCTTCTTACCGCTCTCTACTTTTACAGGAGCAACAGACGCTCCATGTCCCATCATATTAAAGCTTACGGTAAATACAGTCGCGCTTTCACTAAGCCAGCCTGCATAAATAACAGTCTTTTTGCTTATGGGCGTATCAAAATCATAAACCTTTGTGCAGTCTTCATCGCTGTACCAGCCTGTAAAGATATAACCTTCAGCCGAAGGAGAGGTATAGGGTATGACCGCAGGATCGTTAAGATCCACTTTCTGGATATTCGGAACATCCGATGCGCTCACGCCATTCATGTCAAATGTTACTTCAGCTATATCCCTTACCTGTTCTTCAAATCTTTCATTGGTAAATGTGGCGGTATACTTTTTATACCCATCCATCACAGTAACCTTAGGCGCAACCGTTTCGCTTATCTTATGGGAAGCATCTCTGCTGCATTCGCTGATCGCACTTACAGCCGAAAGATCGGCGCTCCACTCATAGAAGGGCTCCATGTAATCATGACCGGTTTTCTCAATTACCACACCTGTCTTAGTCTGTACCTCAAATATCGGATTGGCAAATGCATCCGAAGTATAATTTGCGACACCGTCTTCTTCACAGGTAGGTTCTTTTACTACCGTACGTGTAACAGCCGCTGCCTCCATGTACGTGTGCTCACTGTTATGTATACAGCAGCATGAAGCCGTAACCGTTGACAGATCATCAGTCCAACTGTAAGAAACCGTTGCAGGATCCCATTCATGGGCATTTACATCTACAGGCAGTATCACATCATCCATCGTGATCTCTTCACCCATATTGCTGTTCCACCACATGGTACCGCAGGCGTTACATACAGCATAGCTCAAGTTGCCTGATACGGTACAGTTGGGCTGCTTAGCCTCAACAGTCACCACATCCGTATGCCCTGCGGGCCATATAATACGTGTTTCCCAATCCGTGCTTATGTCCTGATTTATAACATCTGTTTCCTCATCCCACAGATACTTGTGATGACAGACCTTACACTCTGCCCATGCAACATTACCTGATACGGTACATGTCGGCTTTTTCTTATTATGCTTTTCAAGCTCATGCTCATGAGATGCCTTAAAGCATGCCTCTATCCTGATATTCTTATACTCCTGTTCTGCCATCGTCATATCAGGTATAGTAAAACTATATGTATTTCCTGTTACGGAAACATTCCAATAATTCTGTACCTTGCCGAATTTGGATTCATAATATGGAACGCCGCTTATATGATCAACTTCAAAGCCTTCATCAGGTGTAAACGTAATGGTAACTTCATCGCCTATCTTCGCATAGTCCTTATCAGCATATGCCTTACCGCCCGGCATGTAGCTGCTTTCTGTTACAGATATATGATATTCCGTATCATCAGTCCATGCAGCATACAGATTCAGATCTTTTGTTACTACACTGTCAAAATCGTACAAATAATCATCGTTCGCCTTATTATCTTCCGCCTGGTAAGTATACCATCCTATGAATGTATATCCATCATGCACAGGATCCGAAGGTCTGCTTACTTTTTCTTTATTCTTAACTCTTACACTACTGTTATCTCCGTATTTATCAACAAAGGTAACTGTCTTAAAGTCCATCTGATCCCACCCGGCCTTAAATGTGGTATCTTTACTGATGAGCACTTTTGAACTCACATAATAAAATTTATCATCCATATACCATCCAATGCATTCCATCTCGGCATTTGGATGAGTATACGTGCATTCCGGAAGAGTAAAGTAATCCCCATCGGCAACTTTTACAGAAGGCATATTCCCGCTGCCGCCGTTGGCGTCAAAACTCACATTATATAATTTCTTCCACTTTGCATACAGAGTGATATTTCCTGTAACAGGCTTACTGAAATCATATTTGGAAGCTTCATCGCAGGCAGCTTTCTTATACCAGCCGCCAAAGTCATAACCTTCACGCGTGGGATCCTTAGGTTCTACCGCAGTATTGCCTTTCATAACCTTCTGCTGCTGCGGCATGCCTGCGGCATCTTCGCAGTTGGGATCAAAGCTCACTGTCCAGGTCGACTCGATCCACTTCGCATACAGGGTGGTATCGGCTGTTATAGGGGTATCAAAATTAAATGCATCTCCGGTGCATGCCTGATTAGTATACCATCCGGCAAAGCTATATCCTGCAGCTTTGGGGTCAGAGGGCTTTACTGCCTTTTCCCCTTTTTCGATCATCTGCGCATCCGGCGCGGCCGCTTTATCGTTTGTATCAAAGTTCACCGTGTAAGTCTTTACTATCTCTATCGAATCCTTACTGATCTCTTCGAATTCTCCGGCATAATCTGTTCTATGACTATCGTTGATAACTTCCGGAAAAATATAAACAAAGTAATCACTGCCCCATCCATCAACGGATAAGCCCTCCGGCAGTCTGAACGTACCGCTTTTATTCCTTGCAAATCCCCCCGGTATATCCAGTCTGTCATAAAGCAATATCTTTCCGGTATTGTCATACAGATCACCGTACAATTCACACCTTTTACTCGTTATCAGGACTGAAACAGCATTCGCATAAAACGAATTATCGCCATATATCGTATAGGGTATGCTCACTACATCACCGCGTATCTTAACAGCTTTCCCTTCCGTGCGCTTTATGGGCAGGCCCATAAATCTTATCGTAAACTTATATTCAGTACCGACTTCGGCTTTATCACCCTTAACCGCAGATGAGAAAAGGATTTTACTAAGGTAAACATCTAAAGCAGGGCTTACCGCAACCGTCTTATTATAGATATCAAAATCTGTAATCTCTCCGGATTCTGTGACCAGTCCTTCACTCGGATAACGTAACCAATAAGCTCCGGATTTTCCATCTCTGAACTTCTTTATACGGCTCCCCTTTACATTATATCCAAAATTTCTTTCTTCAAAATCTCTTTCGTGAAGATAAAAAAACTTGTCCCCCTTATCTCTTAACGGGTCCACGGAATATGAAGATCTATAACTTGATGCAATAGCATTGTTTTCCAATGTTTCAAAGTGCAGTTTACTCTTCATTGTTTCATTCGCTTCTTTCACATCCGCCCAATCATCTGTATACAAAAGGTTATCACAGTCTAATAAAACCGAATAGTAGGATTTGAAGACATACAGATCTGTCTTATTAGACAATACCCTGTATTTTACCGGCTCCCCCTGGTATTCGCCAAAATATGCATAACTGCCGCGCCACACTGTACCATCCTGCATGATATTGCGCGCTTCCGCCATCTCCTGCGTACCAAACATGGTATTTTCCGCAGTTTTTACAAAGCCCGCGCCGTCATCCGGCTGTATGTCATCATCAACATCAGCCTCCATGTTAACCTCATCTTCTCCCGCTGCCATCACTTTAAGGCCTGTGCTTCCTATCTCCGAAAAGCACATTGCCAATGTAAGCAGCCATGCCAACAGTCTTTTTCTTTTCATTTCTCCCTCCTTATGCATGAGTAGCTGTCGTGAATATCACGACGCGCCGGATATATTCAGAAAAATTATATATATAAAAAACGGTAATGTATATCACCCATTTGTACCATTTTTTGAAACATACCAAAAAACAGCGACCTGCCGGCCGCTGTTTTTATTCTCTCTTATATTCGATTCCTGCGAAAAATCCTTTATGCTCCGCAGATCACCCTTGCCACATGCACGCCGCTGGCGCTGGCATGTGAAAGTGAATGTGTTATGCCGCTGCCATCGCCGATTATGAACAGGCCCTTATGGAGGGTCTCAAGATTTTCATCTATCTCGACTTCCATATTGTAGAACTTGACTTCCACGCCGTAGAGCAGGGTGTCGTCATTAGCAGTGCCCGGAGCTATCTTATCGAGCTTATAGATCATCTCTATGATACCGTCCAGTATGCGCTTGGGCATAACCAGACTCAGATCGCCGGGAGTGGCATTGAGTGTAGGTGTGATGAAAGCCTCACTGATACGCGAAGGAGTGGAGCGGTGCCCTGTTATCAGATCCCCGAAGCGCTGCACTATAACTCCTCCGCCCAGCATATTCGAAAGCCTTGCTATGCTCTCACCGTAACCGTTACTGTCTTTGAAAGGCTGTGAGAAATGCTTAGCCACCAGCAGAGCAAAATTGGTATTCTCTGTCTGCTTTTCCGGATCCTCATAGCTGTGACCGTTTACGGTAACGATGCCGTTTGTATTCTCGTTTACCACTGCACCTTTGGGGTTCATACAGAAGGTACGCACCAGATCGCCGTATTTTGCGGTGCGGTAAACTATCTTGCTTTCATAAAGCTCATCCGTAAGATGTGAAAAAACTGCTGCCGGAAGTTCAACGCGCACGCCTATATCCACACGGTTGCTCTTTGTGGGGATCTCCAGCTCGCTGCATACGCTCTCCATCCACTTGCTGCCGCTTCGTCCCGCAGATATAATGCACTTCTCTCCGGTATAGGAAGCGTCCTTTAATTCCACTTGATATCCGCCGTCAATTATTCTTACATGTTCTACAGGCGAAAGGAAATAAAAATCCACTTTATCTTTCAGCTCATCAAAAAGCTGCCCAAGCACTATATAATTCACATCGGTTCCCAGGTGACGTACCGACGCATCCAGAAGATGCAGATCATTCTGAAGGCAGAGCTTTTTGATATCGGTGTTGGCAGTGGAATAAAGCTTCGTCCCCTTGCCGCCGTGACTCATATTTATATCATCAACATATTTCATCAGTTCTATGGCTTTATTCTTGCCTATGTATTCATACAAAGTACCGCCGAACTGATTGGTTATATTATATTTTCCGTCGGAAAAAGCTCCGGCGCCGCCAAAGCCGTTCATGATGGAACAGGGTTTACAGCCGATGCAGCTTTTTACTTTATCGCCGTCGATGGGGCACTTGCGTTTTTCAAGCGGATTACCGCTCTCGAATACCGCTATCTTTATTCCCGGCTTAAGCTTAGCCAGTTCGTATGCCGAAAATATGCCCCCCGGTCCGGCGCCGATTATCAATACATCATAGTCCATTGTGATACCTCCGTCATTTGGTGAGCGCTTCAATAACCTTTTCAAAATGCATTCCGTGTGAAGCTTTTACAAGTATATTCTTTCCCTTAAGATCCATTCCGTTTAGGGCAGCGACCAGCGCATCCGTGCTTTCATAATACTGCGCAGTCCCGAATGCATCCGCCATATTCTTTGACAAAGCGCCGACAGCGATCAGCTCTTCAACGCCTTTTTCCTTTGCATAAGCCCCGACCGATGCATGAAATGCTGCTTCGTTTTCACCCAGTTCAAACATATCTCCAAGTATCGCCACGCGTCCGGAAGCAAAAGTTTCACAAAGCATGTCTATCGATGCTTTTACCGAAGTGGGGTTGGCGTTATAGCAGTCATCTATCACATTATGATCCGGGCATTTTATTATGCTGCCACGGCCGCTCATGGTCTTAAAGCTCTTCAATCCCTCTGTTATCTCATCATCTTCAACACCCAGCAGACGTCCCACAGCTGCCGCGCCGTGCGCATTTATCTGCATATGCCTGCCGGCTATAAATGATGCATCAAAACCGTCGTCAAGCGAATAAAATACGCTGCCTTTTCTGTTTACGGTCCTTAGCTTATCATCCTCACCGTTAAGCACTGCTATGCCTTCATCGCTCATGCCTTCGAATATCTCTGTCTTTGCTTTCAGCACGCCGTCGCGGTCATGCAGCGCTTCCAGATGACATTCACCTATATTAGTGATGAGCGCAATATCGGGATGCACCAACGCGGTAAGACGGCTCATCTCTCCAAAGTGATTGATGCCCATCTCCACCACAGCGCATTCATCATCATCTCTTATCTTAAGGATAGTAAGCGGCACGCCTATCTCATTATTAAGGCTTCCTTCCGTGCACAGTACCTTATATTTCTGCTTAAGCACTGCGGCAGTCATTTCCTTTGTGCTGGTCTTACCGACGCTTCCCGCAATACCTATAAACCTGCAGGATAACTGCTTTCTGTAAAAAGCAGCGATATCCGTAAGCGCTTTAAAGCTGTCTTTAACCACAATGCAGGGGCCTGCCGCATCTGCCGGTGCTTTCTCACATACAGCAGCCAGAGCGCCTTTTTCAAAAACCTGCGGTATAAAGCTGTGTCCGTCTACACGCTCTCCCTTTGTTGCTATAAAGATCCCGCCGGGCTCTATCTTTCTGGAATCTATTACCACACAGCTTGCCTCTCTGTCATCTGTCGCATTTCCTATGAGTTCTCCGCCACAGGCTGCACAAATGTTGTTTATTGTCATTGATTTCATTCTATTAAACCTCATATGCTTTCAAGATCCTTCGTCGCTGACGCTCCTCAGGATGACATGGCGAAAAATCTTATTTTCTTGCTTTCAAAGATACTTCGATTATCTTCTCACAAAGCGATGCAAAATCCACGCCAACAGCCGCGGCTTCCTGGGGGATCAGCGAAGTGGGCGTCATACCTGGTATCGTATTGGCTTCAAGGCAATAGATCTCACCGTCTTTATCCATAAGGAAATCAAGCCTTGCATATACACCGATATGTAAAGCCTTTCCTGCTTTCTCTGCAATACGCTGTATCTTCTGTGTATTCTCTTCATCTAAAGGCGCAGGGCATATTTCCGAAGTCTTTCCTGCCTGATATTTATTCTTATAATCATATCCGCCTTCTATAGGCTTTATCTCCACCAGCGGAAGAGCCTTTCCGTCAACTATACCGCAGGTGAATTCCCTGCCCACGATCATTTTTTCTATAACAACGCGGTCACAGTATTTCTTTGAGGCTTTAAGCGCCTCTTTAAACTCTGCATCATTATGAACAAAATAAACGCCCACCGATGAACCGCCGTTATTAACCTTAACAACGGCAGGATATTCCAGCTCGCCGGGGTCTTCTCCCAAAAGCTGTTCGCGGCCTGCAGGTACCTTAATTCCCGCAGCCGCCATGACTGCCCTTCCCAGGGCCTTGTCCATACATACTGCGCTGCTCACATGATCCTCTCCGGTATAGGCTATGCCGTTTAATTCAAACATGGCCTGCAGCTTTCCGTCCTCTCCGTTTGCTCCGTGAAGAGTCATAAAAACTATATCGGATGCGGCGCATATCTCTAATACATTAGGCCCGCAGAAATGCTTATCACCATCCGCTCTGAGTGCCTTTATCGCATCCAGATCGGGACTCTCTTCACCTATAGCCTTGATGCCTGCTGTCCAATCTCTTTCTATATCAAACACAGCCGCAGGATCCACATCCGGGCAGCCCAGATAAACATCCACCAGAACCACCTGATGTCCCCGTGCCTTTAAAGCCTTATATACTTCCATTCCGGATACCAGCGAAACCTCACGCTCCGTACTGGTACCTCCTGCCAGAACTGTTATCTTCATATCCTTACCTTTCCTCCTGTTTACGTTCTGCGATATTTATCCAACGGAGATAATAATATCATAATCATTGATCATTTTATAGTTTCTCTTTTATTTCTTTTTCAAGCTTATCATTTAATTCTCCAGTACATCTTTGTATTACTATACAAATAATATAGCTATTTTTTATCATAATTTCAAGACTGTACAATATTGGCTCTCCCTCACAAAAAACGCTATCGGGTATGATCCCGGTAGCGTTTTTCTTTATTATTTATTGTACTGTCCGTGTTTCGCCAGATCCAGATGCTGCACCGTTCCGGCCATACCGTTCTCATACAGGAAGATACCTGTCTTGCGTATCCTTGCATTTATTGCATTATCTGCGTTCTTCAGATCAAATGAAGTATCCGCATTTCCAAGATATATAGCTCCTACTCCTTTGTCCTTAAGACTGTAGAGTTTCTCATTTCCGTTCTCATCCGTGATCCATATCTTCAGCTTTTCGAATATGGGATCGGCTTCGTCTATCCATCCGTTGCCGTCCGCATCGAAAGCAGCAAGATCCGAAAATCCGTCTCCGCTTTTTGTGCCGAAGAGTTCATTGCCGTCATTTACCCTTCCGTCGCCGTTTTTGTCCAGCGCCAGGTATCCGCTGCCCGCGCTGAGACGCGATACCTCATCTGTTACCCCGTCCGCATCCAGGTCAAATCTGATCTTTGTATCAGATACTCTTGCAATGCTGTCTTCAAGATTTATTACCAGCGGATCGCAGAGCGCAGCTACCGGAGATATGGTAAATTCCGTTCTCTCTTCGATATACTGTGTAAATGAACGGCTCATGTACAGATCGATATTAAAATCTATCTCCCTGCCATCCGCGCATTTCACACGCCCCTTTGTGGAATAGCTTGTCTCTTCTCTCTCTTCATAGCTGTAAGAGTACAAACTGAATCCGCTGCCATCCATGATGCCGGGATTACCGTTCCTTTTCGTCATGCCCTGAAACAAGGCATGTATCCTGGATAAGAATTCGTAAAGCATCTTCTGACGCAGCTTTTCATACTGCGCTGCATCATCTTTACGCACGCCGTGGCTTTGCGTCGTCATATGAGAAGCATATCTCGCATTCAGCTGATTACGGAACATCTCCTTTTTGTCAGACAACAGCTCCGGCGTCCTTACGCTTCTCTGCGCCCAGCCCGCAAGCGAAACAGATCTGCTTTTGGACATATAGGTGCGCGTCGATCCCATGCTTATGCTGCCGGAATCAATGATCATAAAGACACCCTCCTTATGAAGTTTTATTCAGAAAATCTCACAGCGCTGTGTTCTGTAATGAATATATCGGACATCGACGGAAAAAAATAAGAGGCGGTGGAAAACCGCCCCTTATGCTTTGTAAATCTTACTATCTGCGTCTGAAACTCAGCACTCCCAGATATTCGCTGTTTGTGTCGTAATACATGACCGTTCCGTCTGTAAGTTCAACATACGGTCTGTATCCGTCATAATAATCTTCATACGGATTATAGCTTACTTTTATCTCCGGCGCATCTCCCATAGTAGCCGTATATTCTCCGTGATTTATCATGCCCGTGCTGTCCAGAACATCATATGACATTTTTCCGTCCTGCAGCCCATCCGTAAAGTTTCCGCTTATCAGCGTTGTGGTATTTGCATTTTCATCCCTGTGGGTTATCGTGCCTTCTCCGTTGGGTTTGTCATCGGACCAGTAGCCCTGGAACATCTCGTAGGTTCCTTCTCCGTTCTTCCAGTAGCAGGTGCCGTATCCGTTGCGCTTTCCGTCCACATAGTCTCCGTAGAAGAAATAATATCCATCCGGAACGATATATAAGCCCATGGCCTGTCCGTTATAATCCTTCTCTCCGTTGTAATCCTCGCCGAACATGAATATGTCCTGTCCCCTGTCCTTCATAAGCTGGACAAGTTCGTCAGCTTCCGTGCTGCCGTCAACATAGAGCATATTCTTATAATCGCCAACGCTCATGTATTTATCGGCTGTCTCCAGCACGATCGTAGGATCGCCGTCAGGACGCTGCTGCGACGGATCATTCGGATCTGCAAAAGGATCTTCCGTATCTTCGTTAAGATAGCCTTCTGCTCTCTGCTCCACATCCTGTATCAGACGGCTGATGCGTTTTGAATGAACCCTGTCATTCAGTTCCGCCAGATAAGCCGCCTCATCTTCCATGACCTCTGCCGACAGTTCCGGTTCATCGTCATCATCCAGATAATCGGCCCACATCATATACGCCCTGTCCATACCGTTAAGAGCATTTGTATTTCCGGGCGCTATCTCCAGCATCTTCTGATACATTTCGACCGCGCCCTCATAATCCTTGTTACTTATGCACCTGAGAGCATCATCATACATCTTTTGGAAATTCCTGGCAGGTCCCGTGCCTACGATGAACAGGACCACTCCGGCTGCTAACAGCAGCCCCAGGCTTATCAGACAGATGATAATGCCGGCCGATGAGCTTTTCTTTTTTTCGTTTTCCATAGAGTCAGCTAATTCTGTCATATGTCACTTCCTCCTGTAAAATTCTTCGTCGCTACGCTCCTCAGAATGACACTCCCGGGAAGTCGCTCCTCAGAATGACACTCCCGAAATATAGGGATTATCATCTTACCCTGTTCTTTATCTCCTCAGTAACCTTATTTACAAAATCATCAAGACTCATAACTTCGTTTTCGGTGCAGTCACGCTTACGCACGCTTACAGTGCCTTCCTCAGCTTCTTTCTGTCCAAGGATAAGCATATAAGGAACACGGTCCACCTGCTGTCCTTCACGTATCTTATAGCCTATCTTTTCGTTTCTGTCATCCAGCAGTGTACGCACTCCGGCATTCTGCAGCGCTTCATTTACCTTAGCCGCATAATCGTTTGTCTTCTCGCTGACAGGAAGCACCTTTACCTGAAGAGGCGCCAGCCAGGTGGGGAATTTACCCATCGTCTGCTCAATTATGAATGCCATGAAACGATCCAGGGTTCCCATGATGGCGCGGTGCAGCACTACAGGAGTCTTCTCGGTTCCGTCGCTGTCTATGTACTTAAGGTCAAATTTCTGAGGCAGGCAGAAATCAAGCTGGCAGGTCGAAAGCGTTATCTCTGCGCCTACGGCAGGCTTAACATTAACATCCAGCTTGGGACCGTAGAATGCGGCCTCGCCTATCTCCTCGGTATACTCAAGCCCTATATCGTTAAGAACATGACGGAGCGAATCCTCTGCGGTATTCCACATCTCATCATCGGGATAATACTTCTCCGTATCTGCGGGATCTCTCAGCGAAAGCACACAGCGGTAATCCGTTATGCCAAAGTCCTTGTATACATCCAGTATCAGATCAACAACCTTGCTGAACTCATCCTTTATCTGCGAAGGCGTAACAAAAAGGTGGGCGTCGTTCTGGCAGAAGTGACGCACGCGCTCAATGCCCTTAAGAGTACCGCTGGCTTCAAAGCGGAAGTCATGCGCTATCTCACCGATACGGATAGGCAGCTCACGATAGCTGTGAGGCTTGTTTGCATATATCATCATGTGATGAGGGCAGTTCATGGGACGGAGCACGAAGGTCTCGCCTTCCACTTCCATAGGCGGGAACATGTTCTTGCGGTAATGATCCCAGTGTCCGCTGGTCTGATAAAGCTGAACGCTGCCTACGCAGGGCGTAAGCACATGCTGATAACCCAGCTTTAATTCCTTCTGGCGTATGTAGGTTTCCAGTTCCTGCCAGATCGTATAACCTCTTGAAAGGAACATGGGCAGACCTTTTCCGATCAGATCGTCGGTCATAAAAAGACCCATTTCCTTACCGATCTTACGATGGTCACGGGCTTTTGCCTCTTCCACCTGTCTTTCATATTCGGCAAGCTCTTCCTGCGTTGCAAATGCCACGCCGTTTATACGGGTAAGCATTTTGTTCTTTGCATCATCCTTCCAGTAAGCGCCGCTCTGACCGGTGATCTTAAACGCCTTAAGAGCTTTGGTATAAGTGATGTGGGGTCCTATACACATATCGATATAATCGCCCTGCTGGAAGAAGCTTATAACGGCATCTTCAGGCAGATCGCCTATATGCTCTTCCTTATACTTTGCGCCGCGCTCATGCATAAGCTTGATAGCTTCCGGTCTGTCCAATATAAAGGACTTAAAGGGAAGATTCTCTTTCGTGATCTTTTTCATCTCGGCTTCGATAGCTGCCAGATCTTCGTCCGAAAGTTTCTTATCGCCCAGATCCACATCATAGTAAAAACCTCTTTCTGTTGCGGGACCATATGCAAAATCCGCATCCGGATAAAGCCTCTGTATAGCCTGCGCCATGATGTGAGCTGCAGAGTGACGCAGTACGTGCGTTACCTCCTCTTCGGGGCATTCCCCGGTCGTTCCGTCTTTGTAGATGATCTTCATAATCTGCTCCTTTCTTTAATACACTGTATTTCAAACAAAAAAACACCCTGTTCCCAAGGGTGCCTGAACAAGCACGGTTCCACCTTGACTTTTAACTCTTTATCCCCTGTTTCGCCGGGAGCGCGTCATGCTTACGCATTATGCTTTCTCGCATGAAGCTCGGGAGCGGTCTCCTCCGTATCCGCATGATGCCTTCTCAGCAGGCGGCATCTCTCTGTAATGCGGTAACAACGGAATCGGTCTCCGTCAGCGCTGTATTGCTCGTGATTATAGCACATCCCGCTAAAAATGCAAGTATCAGGATGCTGCATGGATCAATTTAAACTTTTCGGATAAAACAGCGCCCTGTTTTGCAGGGCGCCGTTATCATAACACATTGTTGCTTACAAAGCTGCGGATCACTCAAGAGTTACCTTGTCGCCGTAAAGCTTCTCCCAAGCTTCGGTACGCTCATCGATGATAGCCTGTCCGCCTGAGGTAAGATAATCGGTCATGTACTCTTCCCACTGAGCATCGAACTCTTCGGGTTTGCACTTAAGAACGTTATCGTAAAGAACGTTTCTCTTTGAGTTAAGAGCTTCGCCCATACCTGTTTCTGCTTCGATAGTGGTGATCTTGGAGTTCTTAGCGGGCTTCTTGCCGTTGTTAGCTACGTCATCAGCCTTCTTAACATCCTCGGGATCGCAGGGAGGATAGTTGTTGTACATTGATCTGCGGGTAAGGTCATCTGTTGAAAGGTGAAGTCCGTTGCAGGTGATGGTCATATCCCCTCATCACCACACTGCAGATATTCGATATGGGCAGGATCAGAGATCCAGTCAAGGTAAAGCAGAGATGCAAGAGGCTCATCGTTGGTGGTAGGGAAGAAGATCTTTCTGTCACCTGCGGTAGAGTCGCAGTACTTGATGTACTGGCCGTTGGAAGCCTCGAAGCAGTCAACTGCAACAAACTTAGCGTCATCGCCTACGATCCTCTTAAGGTTAGCCTGGATAGAATCCTCACCGCCGCGGAAAGGATAATCCCAGTTGTGCATGAATGCGCCTACATAACCTGCCTTCATCATATCATCTTCTGCGGTATCACCGTCATGAAGAATGAACTCGTCCCACATAAGGCCTTCGTTGTACCAGCCGTTAAGGAGCTTCATAGCATCCTTGGTTCCGTTCTGGGTAAGCTTTCTGTCATCGAAACCGTTTACATACAGTTCCTTATCGGTGATGTTGGGATCCATCTTGGACTCGATTATAAGAGCTGCTCTCCAGCCTACGTCAACTGAGCAGGAGAAAGGTACCATCTTGTCTGCATCTGCGCCAAGCAGAGTGTCAGCATTGTCCTTGAAAGCAACCAGCATATCGTGGAACTCCTGAGTAGTAGTGGGCTCCTTAAGTCCAAGCTTATCAAGCCAGTCCTTACGAACGAAGGTTACTATACGGTTGTTGTTAGCACGCTTTCCTTCGATAGCCCAGAGGGTACCGTCGGTTACGCTCTTATCCCAATACATATTGGTGGTTCCCAGCCAATCCCAGAGATTGGGGATATCGTTCTTGTAATCTACAACATAGTTCTGAAGATCGATAACACCGCCCATATCTGCATAAGTCTGGATGGTAGGATAAGAATAGGTCAGGCAGATGTCGGGAGCATTATTTGCAGCCAGAAGGTTATTGATATCATCAACCTCTGACCAGCGTCCTACTGATACGAACTCAACTTCTACATTGTGATCCTCGAGCATACCTTTCTTGATGTAATCGGTATACATGTTGTTGGTAGGATCGGATCCACCGTCGTTACCGCGATCATAAACCTCAACGGTGATCTTTCTGGTCTCTGCAAACTTTCCGTCTACGAGTTCGGAAGCGCTTCCGCCTTCGATCTCATTGTGATCTTCCTCGTAGGTCTGCTGGGTTACAGGTGTTTCAGGATCGGGTGTACCAACACCGGTAGTCTCAGCACCGGTATCTCCGCCTGTACAGCCTGCCATTGAAACTACCATAGTTCCGGCAAGAAGCATTGACAAAAGTCTCTTTTTCATTTTTTGCTTTTCCTCCTTTATAGGCTTATATTTAACGGCGACATTGCCGTCAAAGCACGTTGATCATTCCTTTACAGCACCAAGGGTAACGCCCTGGATAAAGTACTTCTGCAGTCCGGGATAGATGCACAGGATGGGGATCGTAGAGAACATAACGATCGCAGCCTTGAGCGATTCATGAAGTCCCGGTGTGGAGAAGCCTTCCTGTGTTGCAACCTCAACCTGGCTTAAGTTATTGAGGATGTTATACAGAAGCAGCTGTAAGGGGAAGAAGTTCTTGTCCTTCATATACATAAGAGCATCCGAATAACCGTTCCATCTTCCTACCGCATAGAACAGCGCAAGTGTTGCAAAAACAGGCTTTGAAAGCGGAATGTATATCTTTGTCAGTATCGTAAAGTAGCTTGCTCCGTCCAGCTCTGCGGATTCCTTAAGCGAATCCGGTATTCCATAAAAGAAACTTCTCAGTATTATCATGTTATATACGCTTAAGCATCCCGGAATTATAAGCACCAGAGGATTGTCCAAAAGGTGCAGGTTCTGCATAAGCAGATAGTTAGGTATCGTACCTGCATTGAAGAACATCGTTACCGTGATGAAAGCGTTTATTATATTTCTGCCTTTAAGCTCGCTGAAGATAAGCGGGAATGCACAAAGTGTGGTCATTACAAGGCTCAATACGGTACAGATCGCTGTAAGCAGCACTGTCCATACGAAAGCCTTGAGGTACTTGGGATCCTTGAATACCGTTACATATGCATCCAGATTGAATCCCTTAGGCAACAGGTATACTTCATGCTTGACCAGATAATCGGAACCCGATAAGGATCTGGCCAGAAGGTTGATCATAGGTATGAGACATATAAGTGCTATGATCACACATACGAAAATTATGATCCAGTCTCCTACCTTTGTTCTTAACGAATGTATCTCTCTGCTTGTATCATCAACTTGTATCTTCATAACAACCTCCTACACTATTCCGCGCTCGCCCATCTTACGTGAGAACCAGTTGGCAAGTACCAGGAATATAACATTTACGATAGACTGGAACAGACCCACTGCTGTGGTAAGTGAGAACTGCAGTCCCTTAATACCGTTTTTGTATACGAAGGTCGATATAACCTCTGCCTGCTTAAGCACCGCGTTATTCTGCAATGCGAAAGGTCTGTCGAAGTTTGATCCAAGCACGTTACCAAGAGCAAGTATCAAGAGCACTACTATGGTAGGTCTGATGGAAGGCAGCGTTATGTTCCACATCTTCTGCCATCTGTTGGCGCCGTCCACCGAAGCTGCTTCATACAGCTCGGGAGAGATTCCTGATATTGCTGCCAGATATATGATGGAGTTCCAGCCGAAGGACTGCCACACACCCAAACCTATATATGTGGCGACCCATCCGGAGCCGCTGTCAAGGAAGTGTACCGGCTCAAATCCCATCTTCTGGATAAGCATGTTTATCAGACCGCTTGAAGGTGTGAACAGCTGCAATGCAAGTCCGTAAATGATGACCCATGAAAGGAAGTGGGGCATGTAAGCAATGGTCTGCACGGTTTTCTTAAAGAACTTTAAGCGCAGCTCATTAAGAAGCAGAGCAAATATGATAGGAACCGGGAAGCCCACGATTATATCCAGCAGATTAAGGAAGATGGTATTCCTGAGCGCATAGATAAAATCCTTGTTCTTGAAAGCCTTGATAAAATACTCAAAACCGTGGTTCTTAGCCCAGGGCATCTCGGAAACCTTCTGTACTATACTGTACTTCTTGAAGGCTATCATTACATAGTACATGGGGCTGTATTTAAATACGAGCAGATAGATCAGCGGCAGCGCCAAAAGCAGATACAACTGCCAGTATCTTTTCATATACACCTTGAAATCCACTTTCCTGTGAGGCGTCTGAACCTTTGGTTTCTTTTTAAATCTGATCACTTTAAACCTCCTTGTTACTACATCTCAATCTTTGAAATATTCCGGTTTCTTGCTTCTTATTTCTTTCTCGTCTATCTGATATCTGTTCAGATGTTTATCAACAAGCTCAGCAGCAGTCTTTTTATCTTTTGCCTTGATCGCCTCGAGCATGTTGCGATGATCTCCTACCACTTTGAAGTCCTTGACCGTGGCTACCGAAAGATTTCTGACCCTGTCAAAATGGATCATCAGCGTTGAGTGTATTTCATAAATGATGTCTTTCTTTGCTATAACATAGATATCTTTATGAAACTGATTATCCAGCTCAAATATCTTATCCGCCATTCCCTTTGAAAGGTAGTATTCCTGAAGTGATACATTATCTTCAAGAAGTTTTATTCCGTCTTCATCGATCTCGTCACAGGCTGCTTCAATAACTGCCATATCGGTTATCTTTCTTAAAAACCTGGCTTCCTCAACCATCTTGGGATCGATCAGCGATATGAAGCTCCCCCTCTGGGGATAAATCTCTATCAGATATGCCTTTGACAGCTCGATTATCGCCTCTCTTACCGGCGTGCGTGAGATCTTGAGTTCTGCCGAAAGCTCATTCTCCGATATCGATGTTCCGGGTTCCAATTCCAGCGAAAGGATATTTTCCTTCATTACTCTCAGTGCATAATCCCTTGCTGTCTCCCGCGAATGCTTCGTAACTACCTTCATTATTACCTCTCTTTTCCCCCAGCGGCATATCTTGCATACTTGTATACAAGTATATGACTTTTTTATCATATCTCATTTTTTTATATTTGAAAAGGTCTTTTTTGTTAAATTTTTATATAGAATTTAATCAGATATTTTAGTGAAAGTGCTTGCATTTGAGATATAAGAAACGGGGAAGCCTTCTGCTCCCCCGTTTATCACTGTTTCAGCCGGTTTTATTACAATTATCAGATCTCAAAAAGATCGCTGAATTCCTTTAAAGCGCCTTCGGTCTCATGAGCCAGGACCTTCTTTGCCAGAACCTTTCCAAGCTGAACGCCTTCCTGGTCAAAGCTGTTTACATTCCATAAGAAGCCCTGGAACATTATCTTATTCTCGAAGTGTGAAAGCAGGGCGCCCATGGATTCGGGTGTAAGCTGCTTTCCTATGATAATGCTGGAAGGACGGTTGCCCGCAAACTTCTTATTGTTATTATCATCGTCCTTGCCGCAGGCAAATGCTATGATCTGCGCAACAACATTTGCGCACAGCTTCTTCTGGCTGGTGCTTCCCTGAATATCCACATCAACGCCCAGCTGGCTTTCCTTAAAGCCGATGAACTGAAGAGGGATGATATCCGTTCCCTGATGCAGCAGCTGGTAGAAGGAATGCTGTCCGTTGGTTCCCGGCTCACCGAAAAGCACGGGGCCTGTAGGATAGCTTACAAATTCACCAAAGCGGTTTACGCTCTTTCCGTTCGACTCCATATCTGCCTGCTGCAGATGTGCGGGGAAGCGTGAAAGCGCCTGTGAATAAGGAAGCAGCGCCGTTGAAGGGAAGCCGAGCACATTTCTCTCATATACGCCGATCAGCGCATCCAGCATAGCAGGGTTCTCTTTAACATTCTTATTGGTCGCGAGCTTGTCTTCCTCTGCCGCGCCGTTTAAGAAACGCGCGAACACTTCAGGCGTAAACGCCAGCGATAATACTGCGCCGCCTACCGCTGATGTGGAAGAAAACCTGCCGCCGATAAAGTCATCCATAAAGAAAGCATTCAAATAATCACTGTTGCCCGCAAGAGGCGAAGTCTCGCTGGTAACTGCTACCATATGCTTTGAAGCGTCCAGTCCGGCCTTCTTGAGCGCATCCTTTACAAATGACTCATTGGTAAGAGTCTCAAGAGTGGTGCCTGATTTGGATACCAGCACAAAAAGTGAATGTGCCACATCTATGCCCTGCAGAACGCCTGCCGCATCATCGGGATCCACATTGCTGATAAACTTTGCTTCCATGTTAAAATTACCGGTCTGCTTAGCCCAGTTCTCAAGCGCGATATAAATAGCGCGGGGGCCCAGATCGGATCCGCCTATACCTATCTGTACGACAGTTGTGAACTTCTCACCGGCGCCGTTAACTATCTTTCCGGCATGCACATCATTTGCAAACGCCTCTATCTTCTTCTGCTGAGCCACATAAAACTCTCTCTTGTTTACGCCGTCCTTTACAACATCATTTCCAAGCTGTGAACGGGTAAGCTGATGAAGCACCAGTCTCTTCTCTCCGGTATTGATAACCTCGCCGTTGTAAAGCGCCTCAAACTTCTCTGCCAGCTGCGCTTCTTCAGCCAGCTTTGCAAGTCCGTCGACTATATCATCGTTAACCGCCTTTGCGGCATAATTATATGTAAGTCCGGCAGCCATAGGCATAGTGTATTTCTTTACGCGCTGAGCGCCGCTGTCGCCGCTCATCACATCCTTAATGCTTACCTTCTCCTTACTCTCAAGCTCCTTAAAAGAAGCCAGTGTGTCAAGATTCTTCCATTCGACCATTTTTAGACCCTCCATGTGTTTTCTCTTGTTTCCGGCAGTATATCCGAAAACATCAAAAGCTATTATACTTTATCACATCTCTATATTCAAGAAGGAAAAAGCCCCCTTATCTGTTATGATCAGGTCAGCAGATTCAGCATCTCGTCTTTATCAAACGAAGCCGAACTGATCTCTCCTCCCGACAGTATATCTTCGGCCAGCTTTGTCTTGCTCTCCTTGATCTTTTGTATCCTTTCCTCTATTGTATCCTGCGCGATCAGCTCGTATACATTTACGGTCCTGGTCTGGCCTATGCGGTGAGTGCGGTCCGTAGCCTGATCCTGCGCCGCCTGATTCCACCAGGGATCGTAATGGATCACTATATCGGCTGCAGTCAGATTAAGACCTGTTCCTCCGGCCTTAAGCGAAATGCAGAAAACCGGCACATCATCATTTGCAAAAGAATCCACCATCTGCATTCTCTTTTCTTTGCTGACGCCTCCGTCTATCCTGTGATATGCTATGCCCTCGCCGCTTAATCTGCCGCAGATGATATCCAGCATGGAAGTAAACTGCGAAAACAAAAGCAGTTTATGACCGCCGCCTATACTCTGCCTGATCAGTTCCAGACAGGCTTCCAGCTTGGCGCTGCTTCCTTTATAATCCTCATACAGAAGCGTGGGATCGCAGCACAATTCACGCAGCATCGTAAGCTGCGCAAGGAAATGCATCTTGCCGGTCTTAAACTCTGTTTTGCTTACGGCATTTAATTCTTCCTTGAGTTTTTTGACATTTGCCGTATACAGTTTTTTCTGATCCGCATCAAGACTTACATATATCGTCTCTTCCATCTTATCGGGCAGCTCTTTGAGAACCTGTTTTTTCATACGGCGCAGGATAAACGGATGAACCATGCTGCGCAGACGCTCACGCATCTTTTCATCATTCATGGTAACGATAGGCAGTTCATAGGTCTTCTGGAAGCTCGTATAATTATATAAAAATCCGGGCATAAGATAATCCATGATGCTCCAGAGCTCGCCAAGATGATTTTCTATGGGCGTGCCTGTCAGCGCCAGCCGGAAAGAACTGTTCACCAGTCTCACCGACTGAGACGCCTGGGTATTCTGATTTTTGATATACTGAGCTTCATCTATCACTTCATTTGCAAAAATAACTTTTTCGTAATTCAGGATATCGCGCTTCAGCAGATCGTAGGACGTAACCCAGATATCCGCATCGGCAGAGGATCTTATCAGCTCCGAACGTTCCTCCGCAGTGCCCGTTATCATGGCCACCGTCAGTTCCTTAGTGTAAGTCTCTATTTCCCTTTTCCAGTTATATACAAGGGATGCCGGGCATATGACTATGGTGCGCAGTTCATCGCCTCTTTTGCCTTCGGCTTTTTCCGACAAAAGAAAAGACAATACCTGCAGGGTCTTACCAAGTCCCATATCATCGGCGAGTATCCCGCCAAAGCCGCAGTTCTTGAGCAGCTTTATCCAGCGGAATCCTTCTGCCTGATAAGGTCTTATTATCTTCTTAAGGCTCTTAGGCACAGCCAGATCCTTTATGCTTTCAGGATCCATTTTTTCTATGAGTTCGATATAGTCCTTACTGCTTTCAAAGACCACATCTTCTCTTTTTTCCATGCACTCCTGAAGATAAAGGGCGCGGTACAGCGGTATCTTTATCTTTTCGGGATCCTTATCTCCATAATCGCTGAATAATTCCGATACCGTTTCCCAGATCTTATCTTCCTGATCCTCCAGTGCAAGGAACTCACCGCTCTTTAATCGGTAATACTTCTTCTTTCTCTTATACGCATGCAGTATATCGAACATCTCATCTTCAGAGATCTCGTCACTGCTGACAGATAAAAGCAATCCTCCGTTATCTATCTTAACGGAAGCTTTCATCTTCGGAAGAAAACGAACGCGCCTTCTTTTGATAGCATCCGTAGATAACACGATCCCCGTCTTTTCCAATACGGGCAGATTATCCTTCATGAATCCAAACAGTTCTTCTTCACTCAGCTTCGAATAAAGAGTAAAACTCTTTTCATCCATCGCATCAAAAAGCTCCGTAAGATATTCTGCGGCTTCAGCCTCTCCCTCTCCGTTCCTTCTGGCTTTATCCGACATATTATCAAAGAGATGCGCTTTGAAATCCTGTATGGGATAAACCGCAAACGGCTCACAGATAAGCGTCTTATCCGCATAATCCAGACGGAACTCAAATCCGGGTTTTTCTTTCTCGTAACTCTCCGCCTCCATGCCCTTGCTGGTCAGTTCACCATACTTTTTAAAGAACGGCGACAAACGATCCAATACCCTGCCTATATCCGATTCCCTGATATAAAGTGGTTCAACGCAGCCCAAAAGAGCTCTGAGTTCTCTTTCCTCCCTTGCGGAGGCTGTGCCCATGCGGAATATGCCTTCCTTATCGCTTACATACATCCAGGCTCCCGTTGTCGCTATCAGTTCCAGCGGCTCTATCTCCAATGATGCGCCGTATGCTTTCTTTTTTATCGTTCCGCACAGCCCCTTCCTGTTTAATCTGATCGTACTGCCCTGCACTTCATTAAGCGTTACGCTGTGTGCATCCAGTATCTCCATCAGCCCGTCCAGTTCCTGACCGTACAGGATAAGATATCTGTCGTTTCTGGGATTGCCTGCTCTGAATACGCGCACTCCGCCGTTGTTGCTCTCATCGGCGTATGCTGCGCTTATCAGATGATCCAGAAGCCTTCTGCTAAAGCTGTCAAAAATATCATGTGTCAGACTTACCTCTTCCCTGCCTATAGTAAACACTCTTTCATTCCTGTAGCATTCCAGGAAATCCATGATACTCTTTATTACATACTTCCTGCCCGTTCCTATTTTAATGTCCAATAAAACGGTCTCATTATCCGATGAGCTTAAAGCGCATTCTACCCCATACAATTCTTTCTTTACGCGTCCGGCTCTTTCGTTGTTCCATCTGGGCAGCTCAGTTTCGGCAGCATCATCAAGTATAGACAAAAGTCTGTCGTCCGTTCTCTTTAATACTCCGGGCGCAAAGGGATCTTCAACATTGGCAACGCTCTTAAGCAGGGTTTCCAGCCTGGTCCCCGCAAAAACATTTTCTCCCTTTTTCTGTACCATATATGAAGTGAGCACGCCGGCAAGATGAGCGCAGCC
>CADAHD010000023.1 GCA_902787595.1 uncultured Lachnospiraceae bacterium | reverse complement strand
CAACTTCTTCCCCATAGAGTTTGCTGTTTCTCTCCAATAAATCTGTAATTGGCATTGTAACCTTCTCCCTTCGCTGTAGCATGCTGTTTGATACGTTTTGCTAACATGCTTTAAAGTGATAAAGCAAATTATACATTCTTTTGAACAAAAGGTCAAACTGTTGTAAAATAAAAAAGATTAAACAAAATCTAATTTTATACAGGAGGTTTTTAATATGGAACGAGTTGAGAAGTTCTTAAAGGAAGCAAACACATATTATCTCGCAACTGTTGAGGGAGATCAGCCAAGAGTCCGCCCCTTCGGCACAGTCAACAACTTCGAAGGCAGGCTCTACATCCAGACCGGTAAGGTAAAAGACGTATCCAAGCAGCTCCACGCCAATCCCAAGGCCGAGATCTGTGCCTTCCATAACGGCGAGTGGCTCAGGATTGCCTGCACCCTTGTAGAGGATGACCGTATTGAAGCCCGCCAGGCCATGCTTGATGCATATCCTTCACTCCAGGGAATGTACAAGGCTGACGACGGAAACACCGAAGTTTTCTATATGAAGGATGCAACCGCTACTTTCAGCGCATTTACACATGCCCCTGAAGTAGAAAAGTTTTAATAATTACGGAGGATTAATCCCATGATCAACCCTTACAGACAATCACAGGTGCAGGTGACCGATGCTTATTTTTCAAATTCCTGCATCAAGGACGTTGCCTACTTAAAGAGTCTTGACACTGACAGACTGCTGGCCGGCTTTTATGAAACAGCCGGTCTGCCGATGAAAAAAGAGCGCTACGGCGGCTGGGAAAGCATGCTGATAGGCGGTCATACCCTGGGACATTACCTTACGGCAGCAGCCCAGGGCTATGTTAATCCCGGTGTGGATAAAGAAGATAAGGATGTGCTCTATAAAAAGATGACAGACCTTATTGACGGGCTTCTGGAGTGCCAGGCTGCCTCTAAAGGCAAACCCGGTTTTGTATTCGGGGCCAAGATCATGGATCCCTCCAATGTGGAACTGCAGTTTGATCATGTCGAATTCGGCAGGACCAATATAATCACCGAAAGCTGGGTGCCCTGGTATACGCTGCACAAGCTGCTGGACGGCATTATGAGCGTATATGAGCTTACAGGCTATGAGAATGCGCTTAAGCTGGGCAGCGGCATAGGCGACTGGGCGTATGCGCGCTGCTCAAAGTGGTCGGAGGAGACCCGCGCGCACGTGCTGGGCATAGAATACGGCGGAATAAACGACGCGCTGTATGAGCTGTATAAGAATACCGGAAAGAAGGAGCACCTGGCTGCTGCGCATGTATTTGATGAGGAGACGCTGTTTAAGAAGGTTTACAGCGGCGAAAAGAATGTGCTCAACAATCATCATGCAAATACCACCATCCCCAAGTTTCTGGGGGCACTCAACCGCTATATGATACTGGGCGATGAGGCTGCAGAGTATCTTGAGTATGTTAAGGCGTTCTGGGATATGGTAGTGGAACGCCATACCTATATCACGGGCGGCAACAGCGAGTGGGAGCACTTTGGCGAAGATAATGTGCTGGATACGGAGAGGACCAACTGCAACAACGAGACCTGCAATACCCACAATATGCTGAAGATGAGCCGCAAGCTCTTTATGATAACAGGGGATAAGAAGTATGCGGATTATTACGAGAATACGCTGATCAACGCTATACTCTCGTCACAGAATCCCGATGACGGAATGACCATGTATTTCCAGCCCATGGCTACCGGATATTATAAGGTTTACGGCACTCCCTTTGATAAGTTCTGGTGCTGCACCGGTACGGGTATGGAAAACTTTACCAAGTTAAACGACAGCATCTATTTTAAGGACGGGGACAATATATACGTGAACATGTATATATCCTCTGTGCTGGATGATGATGAGGCAGGGCTTAAGCTGATACAGGAAAGCGCGCTGCCCGACGGCAATAAGTGCGCGCTCACTGTTAAGACAGCGGATAAGGATGCTGCCGTGGAAGCTGCGCTGTGCATAAGGATACCCGACTGGGCCGAAGCTTATAAGCTGAACGCAGAGACTGCTGATGGCGGCCTTTCACAGGAGCCGGCGCCGGAGAACGGGTATATAAAGATACGCCGCAGCTGGAAAGACGGTGATAAGATAGAGCTTTGCCTTGATCTGAAGGTGAAGGCCTGCGGCCTGCCCGACTGTGACAGCGTATTTGCCTTCCGTTACGGTCCTGTGGTGCTTTCGGCTGATCTGGGCTGTGAGGATATGCAGGACGGCAGCACGGGCGTGATAGTGACCATCCCGACCAACAAGCTGGTAAAGAGCGAATATATCAAGGTGAATAAGGGAACGGTAGAAGAGTTTATCTGGGATATCGATTCGCATTTCGAAAAGGATCCCGCCGGACTTGAGTTCAGATTAAAGGATACGGATCAGGAGCTGGTGTTTGCGCCGCATTACCGCAAGAAGCGTGAGAGATACGGTATCTACTGGTATTTTATCGATGAGAGCGCCGATGCGGCAGGCAGGGAAGAAGAGATGCGCAGGCGCGAGCTCGAGGAAAAGCGCAGGGAAAACATACTGGATGTGGTACAGCCCGGTTACGGCCAGTACGAGGTGGATGAGCTGCATGCCATGGAGGATAACGGTTCGACGGGCATCACCAATAACGGCACCAGCAGATCGGCAAATCCCGGCGGCGGTTTCGTTTACCATATGAAGGCGGCTGCTGGCAAAGATATGCTCCTTGAGCTTCATTTCCTTCGAGAAGATAACGGAAAGACCATAAGGGTGTTTGTGGGTGAAGAAGTTATCTACGATAAGAGACTGCATTATATCGGCAGTGAAGAGGAGTACGTGGTGCTGCTGCCGATATCAAAGGAACTGGCTGATAAATATATGGAACATAAGAGCTTATCGGATAATACGCAGGCGGATACGCTGCCGATAGGCTTTAAGAGCGGGGCATGGATGCCTTCCGCGAGGGTGTTCGGTTTTATATATCTGTTAAAAGATTATACAAAGCAGTAGTGTGAATAAGAGCAGGTCACTAACTGACGAGGAGAGGACGGCTTTCATGGAAGAACAGGTGCACAAAACTGCAAGGAATAATTCATTTGGCAGACTTTTTATAGTCTATGCCGCGCTGGTATTTATAAATATACTGATAAACCGCCTGGTCGTGGCGGCGGGCCTGCCGCTGTATCTGGACAATATAGGCACGCTTCTGGCTGCAGCCTTAGGCGGGTACCTTCCCGGCATAGTGGTAGGTTACTGCACCAATGTGATCAACGCTACAGCCGATGCGTCAAATGCTTATTATGCCGTGATCAGCGTGCTGATAGCGGTGTCCGGCGCTTATATGTATAAAAGGGGCTTCTTTAAGTCTTTCTTAAAGACGCTCATTACGGTTCCTGTGTTTGCCTTTCTGGGCGGCTGCCTGGGATCGGTGCTGACTTATCTGCTGTTTGGCTGCGGAAGCGGTGATGATATCACAGTGCCTTTTGTGGCAGAACTGTTTGCTCAGGGAAAGCTCAGTCTGATGCATGCGAAGATGGCATCGGATGTATGCCTTGATCTGCTGGATAAGCTGATCACCGTGATACCGGTATTCATAATACTTAAGCTGATGCCGGATAAGCTTAAAGAATCCTTTGAGCTGACAGGCTGGCAGCAGAAACCGATGAGCCGCTCGGAGGTTAAGCATTCCAGAAAGAGCGATACCCGCGGCTTTTCGTTAAGGACCAAGATAATATTCATAATAGGCGTGATAATGGTGGTGATAGCCGTGGTGACCACTACCATAAGCTTCATACTCTACAGGTCCTTTGCAATCGAACAGTATACGACCATAGGCAGGAACGTGGCCAATCTGGCGGCCACAGCCATCAATCCCGAAAGGGTAAATGATTATTTTGAAGAAGGCCCCGTATCGCAGGACTATAAGGATACGCTGGATCAGCTGTACAGGATAAGGAACAGCTCGCCCTATATCGAATATGTGTATATATACCAGATAAGGCCTGACGGCTGTTATGTGGTATTCGACCTTGATACCGAAACGCTGGAGGGAGGAAAGCTGGGAGATCTGGTGCCCTTTGATGAATCCTTCGAGGCTACGATCCCGGATCTGCTGGAAGGAAAGGATATAGAGCCCATCATCACCAATGATACTTATGGATGGCTGCTGACGGACTACGAGCCGGTATATGATCATAACGGCGAATGCGTATGCTACGCCTGCACGGACATTAACATGCAGGAGGTGGATCTTGACAGGATACGCTTTCTTACCAAGGTTACATCGCTGTTCATAGGCTTCTTTATAATGATACTGGTGCTGGGCATGTGGCTTTCGGATTATCATCTGGTATATCCGATCGATGCCATGACCTTTGCGGCTCAGAAATTTGCCTACGACAGTGATGAAGCGCTGGGGATCGGCGTTGAGCGGCTTAAGGATCTGGATATCACCACAAAGGATGAGATAGAGAATCTGTACGGCGCATTGTCGGAGACGATAGGAAAGACCGTGGCATATCTGGATGATGTGCAGAAAAAGGGCGAAGAGATAGCCCATATGCAGAACGGCCTGATCTACATCATGGCAGACCTGGTGGAGAGCCGTGATAAGAATACCGGCGACCATGTGCGCAAGACCGCCGCTTATGTAAGGCTGATAATGGAACTCATGAAAGAGAACGGCGTATATGCCGATGCGATCACTGATGAGTTTGTTGAGGATGTCTGCAATTCCGCGCCTCTGCATGATGTGGGCAAGATAAAGGTTTCGGATGTGATCCTGAATAAAGAGGGCAAGCTCACGGATGAAGAGTTTGAAATAATGAAATCCCATACGACGGCAGGCAAGGAAGTTTTGGAGAGCGCCATGAAGCTGACTACGGATCCCGGTTATCTGAGGGAAGCGATAAACCTGGCGACCTATCATCATGAGAAATGGAACGGTATGGGTTATCCCGTTGGACTCAAGGGAGAAGAGATACCTTTATCGGCCAGGATAATGGCGGTCTCGGATGTGTTTGATGCGCTGGTGTCCAAAAGGAGTTATAAAAAACCTTTCAGCTTTGAGCAGGCGATGGGGATCATAGAGGAAGGCGCAGGAACGCATTTTGATCCGCAGATAGCAAAGCTCTTTGTGGCAAACGGCGACAGGGTCAGGAAGATAATGGAAGAGCATCATGAGAAAGGTGTTTAGGACAGGCGGCTGAGCGGCAGCAGGGAAGGGAGAAATACATTTTATGGCATTTACGCAGGACGATGTGATGAGATTTATATCTCATCTGACAAAACGCGGATATGAGGGTAATCTGCCTTATACTCTTCATGAATTGGCGGATATTCTGGAAGCGGCCGGAACCGAAAAGCAGCTGGTTGATATGGTGAGGCATCTTTCGACAGTGAATGTGGAAGCTGCCGAACTCAGAATGGTTGCCGATCTTACACCCGAACAGATCAGGATCGCGATCCAGAGAGGAAAGCAGCGGCTTAAGCGTGAAGAGGAAGAACGCAGAAGATCGCATTGTTGAAATTAGGTAGAGCTGATGAATGAGTATATAGATAAAGATATAGTGGCTGTAAATGGCGTACTGCTTCAGTACGGCGTATATTCCTCGCCCGAAATGCTCCGCAGAGACGAGATCAGGATAGATGCGGATATGGGCGATATGAGTATACGGCGTATCGGGGACGGCGCTGTGATGGGAAACCATGTAGTGCATAAGGTGGTCATCGGAGAAGGCATTCAGGAACTGGGTGACAGTTCCTTTGCCGGACACAGAAACATAGACTGTGTTATTCTTCCGGAGAGCCTTAACAAATGCGGAGAAAAAGTATTTTACGGTTCGGATGTTGACAGGCTTGAAATGCGGAGGAGTCTGTCACGGGAAACGTATGACAGGCTGTGCCGTGAATCTCTGGATGCGGGCAGCGGCAAAAAGCTGCTGCGGAAAGATTACGGCGATGATCCCGGGATGGGGGATATTGAGCTGCTGTATAAGCTGCTGCGCAGTTCCGAACAGAAACTGCATACTGCTGAACTGAACGAGAAGATGCACTGCCTTTTCCTGACGCAAAGCGGATACCGGTCCCGGGGCTTAAAGGTCAGCGTATTTCCCCTTGAGGGACGTGAGGCCCTTGGTGAAGAGGTATATATCAAAAAAATGCTCCTGAAAGGGGAGAACGGACTTGTTTTAGATGAAAGCGAAGCTGATTATCAGCAGTCTTTGACTGAACGTGTAGGCGTCGATATTGAAAAGTTCAGATACGGCCACCTGGATTCGGGGCTGATAAGCTTTGATGATAAAGATACGGTGTTTAAGGATGATGGCAGGGTAAGCGCGCTTCTGGTTTATGAAAGCGGACGGGTTTTCTGGCATACATCGATACCGGTAAGATATCAGGGCAAGATATACCATATTGTCAGAAGAAGTTATCTGATGTACAGGGAGAGAGACACGGTGATAACGCTGGATCATGGAGTATATGATGAAAACGGCAGAGCCTGCTCTGAAGAAATGCAAAAGACTATATTCGGAAAATACAGATTTCTTTCTCTTTTGTCATAAATGAATGCGATAACACGCTCGATAGAGCTTTTTGGAAAAAGGATAGACGCAAAAGCATACAGCTGCCGGGCGGCAGACGGACCGGAGGAGGTTAAGGAGCGGGAGGTAAAGCTGATCCTTACCGTTAATCCGGTGGCCTGCTGCAACGCCGCCTGCGCTTTTTGCGTGGCTGCCGGCGAAAGGAGCAGCGCGCGGATAGATACGGCAAAGTTTGGCAGGGTGCTGAATTATCTTAAGGAAAAGGATGTGCTCTTAAGCGTTAACATATCCGGAGGGGAACCTTTTACCGATACGGGATTGTTAAACGAGACCGTAAATATCATATATGACACGCTGGGAGACGATATCGATATCAGCATAAATACAAACGGCAGCGGTCTGGGCAGGCTTAAGGATATAGAAAGGCTCGATAAGCTGGAAAGCCTGCATATCAGCAGGCATCATTACGAGGATCCTGTAAACGACAGGCTTTTCGGGGTGAAGATGCCCGCAACGGAAGAACTGAGGGAAGCAATAGCTTCGGTAAGTTTTAAGGATGTATTCGTATTCAATTGTCTTTTGCTGAAAGAAGGCGTGGGAGATCCGCAGTCTGCGCGGAGCTTTCTTGAATATGCGCATTCGCTCGGGATACCCAAAGTAGGCTTTATCAGCACTATGGTCATAAATGAATATACCCGCGCGCAGCAGGTAAGCTATACGGAAATATTGGATAATAACGACGGACGCATGCTCGTGACCTGCGGGTTTAAGGATTTTGACCGCTGCATGTGCACTGACGGAGTATATGCCTGTGACGATGGCAGACTGATACAGTTTTACGGACGCGAGACACATCCCTGGACGGGAAGCTATGTGAGGGGGCTGGTATACGGCTCCGATAATGTGCTGCGCACCGGCTACGGTGACAGCGCTTCTGTTTTGTGGGACGGAGACTGATATGGGACTTCTGAAACGGATAAAAAAAACGTTCTTACTTACGCATGGAGACAGTGAGCCGGAAGTCGAAATAAAGACAGGGGATAAGCCGGCAGGGCGCAAAAAGGCGAAGGATAAACATACGACCGATAAGGAGACAGCGGATAAGAAGGCGGCGGATAAACAGGCGTCCGATAAGGAGGTCGCCGATTCTCTTTTGGCATTTAAGATGGCTATGCTGAAGTATGAGCCGTTTTACGGCGATGTGCTGATGCGTTTGAACATAATAGCCGACAGAAGCGTTCCCACGGCATGCACCAACGGAAGGTGGATCAGATACAATCCGGATTTTATGGCGTCGATGGATGCGCCGCGGCGGAATTATGTTCTGATGCATGAAATGCTCCATGTTGTATTAAAGCATTGGAAAAGACAGGGCACGCGTGATCCGGGATTGTGGAACATAGCCTGTGATCTGGTCGTAAACAGCTTTATCGACCGGCGGATGTCGCACCTGCGGGCAGATTCAACAGGATATAACCCATATGGCCTGGTTGAATCGCTGATGCTGAAACGGCCGAAGAAAGGCATTTTTTCATCGGACTATTATAACCGGAATGCCGAAGACGTATATCAGGAACTGTATGAGAAGAATAAGGATAATCCGGCTTTAGGAAAAAACAAAAAGTTCAGGGTGTCTCTGGGGAGGGGCAGCCTGTCGCCGGACATGATCCCCGATGATCTTATCATCGCGACAGGGAAAGCTGAGGCAGGTGATTTTGAAGAGCAGCTTGCGGAGAGCCTGCTGGATCAGATCTTAAAGGATGCGATATCGAAAGCTGCAGGGCGCGGAAGATGCCCCATTCCCGATGTTAAGATCGCTTTGGCGGAATCAAAGCGGCTTCCCTGGGACAGGATATTATCTGATTTTTTTGAGAGCAGGGTATCGGAAGAAAGCTCTTATTTTACGCCGGAGCGCAAGTACCTGCATATGGATATGATAGTTCCCGGTCTGGGAAGCATAGAGAATGAGCTTACCGAGCTGTGGGCTTTTGTGGACAGTTCCGGTTCCATAGGCATTAATGAGCTGGGACAGTTTCTGACGCAGCTGTCGCGCATAGCCAAACAGTTTAACAGCGTTATCAATCTGGCTTATTGGGATACCGAGGTGGGCCGGGTATATAAAAATATAAAGAACACACAGGAGCTGCTGAAAGCCATGCCTGACAGCAGCGGCGGAACGGATGTAAACTGCGTATACAGATATATAAATGAAAACAAGATCAAGCCGGGCGTGCTGCTGATACTGACCGACGGATATTTCGGCGAATGCCGTGAGAATGTGGCTTCTCTCAAAAAGAAGACCATAATAGTGCTTTCCGAAAGCAGTGACGACCGTGAAGCGCGTAAGCTGGGCAGGGTGGCTGATCTGAAAAGAGCTTAAGCGCTGTTGAAACCCGTCAGCGGGATAAAAAGGAGAAATAGTATGACATTACGTGAATTTCAGGAATGTGTGGAGTTTAATATCGAGCATAACATAAAGCATGCCGTGCTGGGCCTGGGAGCGCCCGGCGTGGGCAAATCACAGGTGGTGCGCCAGATAGCCGATAAATTCGGTTATACCCTTATAGACCTGCGCCTGGCACAGATGTCCGAGGTGGAGATAGGCGGACTTATCTATCCCAACGAGGACAGGACCAAAACGAGATGGCTTTCGCCCGAGGTCCTGCCAGACGAAGAACGCGACGGACCCAATACCATACTGCTGCTGGATGAGATAACATCCTGTCCCAAGCGGGTTCAGGTGGCGGCTTACCAGCTGATCCTGGACAGACGCGTGGGTCAGTACAGGCTGCCCGAAGGCACCTTTGTAATAGGACTGGGAAACAGGGAAGATGATGACGGCGTGTATATCCATCTGGCCGGGCCGCTGGCAGACCGTTTTGAGATACACTATATCGATATCGACTTTAACAGCTGGAAGTATGATTTTGCGCTGCCCTTTAAGATCCATCCGTATGTGGTAAACTATCTGAGCTTCAAGCCCACGGCGCTGCACACCCAGGCCGATGATCAGGAGGCTATGGTATTTGCAACGCCCCGTTCCTGGGAGAGGGTAAGCGACATATTAAAGTATGATGATGACTTGAACAAGACGGTTGTTTGTAATAAGATAATCGGTAATGTCGGTGCAGTGGAAGGCAATCAGTTCATAGCCTTTTGCAGGGAAATGAGAAAGCATGTGACGGCAGATGATTATCTGGAAGGAAAGGCTATTGCGCCGGGGGATCCTGCGGAGCTGGCGATACTGATAAATTCGCTGGTTGAGAAGGTAGGTTTCCTGCAGAACATCCCTGCTATCGGCGGGCTGAGCGAGCCGCAGAAAAAGGAAGTGCAGAGGATAATCCACGGCATGATGGGGCTGGGCAGCAGCGAGGGAACGATACTGGGGCTCAGGAACCTGATGGAGCTGAACCGCAATGTAGTAAGGGATGTATTTGTCGACATGGATGATCCGGCAGTGGATGAGTTCCTGAACAATAATAAATCGCTGATGTTTGTGTGATAAGGAGAAGGGAAATGTACGGATTTACGAAAAAGAGCGCAGAGGAATTTGTTGAAGTACTGGCATCTAAGGAGCCGGTGCCCGGAGGCGGCGGGGCCAGCGCGCTGGTAGGCGCCGTAGGCTGCGCGCTTGGAAATATGGTGGGAAGCCTGACCGTCGGCAAGAAAAAATATGCCGATGTGGAAGCGGATATAATAGCGCTTAAGGAAAAGGCTGACAAGCTTCAGGCGCAGCTGCTGGAACTGGTAGACAAGGATGCGGAGGCTTTTGAGCCGCTGGCGAAGGCGTATGGCATGCCAAAGGAGACCGAAGAGGAAAAGGCTGAGAAGGCCAGAGTGATGGAAGCGGCGCTTAAGACAGCCTGCGGCGTACCGCTTGAGATAATGCATAAGTGCTGCGAAGCGATAGAACTGATAGAAGAGTTTGCACAAAAAGGCAGCCGCCTGGCTCTTTCAGATGCCGGCGTGGGCGCGGCTTTCTGCAGGGCCGCATTGTTTGGCGCATCGCTTAACGTATTTATCAATACAAAGGCCATGGCGGACCGCGATACCGCAGAGAAGCTTAATAAAGAAGCAAATGATATGATGGCTGAATACGGCACAAGAGCGGAGAAGGTCTTCGATCAGGTGAAGGGAAGCCTTAACTAAATTATGGAAAGGAACTACATTATGGCAAAGCAATTATTGGGGAAAGAAGTAAACGCCGACTTAAACGAGCGCATCAAAGAAAAGGCTCAGGCTCTTAAAGAAAAGGGTATAGAGCCCTGCCTGGGCATAGTGCGCGTGGGTGAGCGCGAAGACGATCTTTCTTATGAGAGAGGAGCGACAAAGCGCAGCGAAACACTTGGCGTGGCTTATAAGAAGTATGTGCTGCCGGCAGATGTGTCTGAGGAGAAGCTTATCGCGCAGATCGAAGAGATAAATGCGGATGATTCCGTGCATGGCGTTCTGCTGTTCCGCCCGCTGCCTAAGCATCTTAATGAGGAGAAGGTGATCAATGTCCTGGATCCCGCTAAGGATGTGGATGGCATTACCGATATATCGCTGGCAGGGGTTTTTGCCGGCAAGGATAAAGGCTATTCGCCCTGCACTCCCTCTGCGGTGATGGAAATACTGGATCACTACGGGATAGACCCTGCCGGAAAAAAATGTGTGGTGATAGGCCGCAGCCTGGTAGTGGGCAAGCCCGCAGCCATGATGCTGATAAAGAAAAACGCTACGGTGACTATCTGCCATACAAAGACGCAGAACATGCCCGAGGTGGTTAAGGAAGCGGATATAGTGGTGGTGGCGGCAGGCCGCGCCGGAGTAATAGATGCTTCTTATCTGAGAGCGGGACAGATCGTTATAGATGTAGGAATTAATGTTAATGAAGAAGGCAAACTCTGCGGGGATGTGAAGTATGATGAGGCAGAGGCAGTGGTTGACGCCATTACGCCGGTGCCCGGAGGGGTGGGGAGCGTCACCACTTCGGTACTGCTTTCCCATGTGGTTGACGCGGCATCTAAAAAGCCGGTATAAAAAAGCATTGACGAGACGGCGTCCCTGCCTGTAAAATAGGCGGGTACGCTGTCTGTTTTATTCACAAGGAGGATACTATGAAAAGGAAACTAAGATTGTCAAAAGGCGCATGGATAGGCGTTTTTGCGGCTGCGGCTGTTATTGTGATCGTGCTGGGCGTGGCCATAGCCAGTCTGTTTAATGATGGCAGTGAAGGCGCTGATGTTGATAAAGCGGCGGCGGCAAACAGCAGTGAAGACGGTGGAAACGGCGATAGCGGAACTTTATCCGCTTCGGCGAACGGAACATTGGCTGCAATTTCGCAAAATGATGCAGAGGAAGAGCCGGAGGAAGACGACGTCGTAAGCGACAATGAGGTATCCGAAAATGAGGCTGACAGCGTTGATGGAGTATCGAAAAATGAAGCTGTTAGCGCAAATGCCGTATCGGATAATGCAACGCCCGCTGAGGATAAGCCCGAAGAGACAACACCTCCCGTAGCAGTAGCGGCAGCGCCTGTACCGGCGTCAAACAGTTCATGCCGTCTGGTGGATGCATCGGTGGTACATCTCAGCGCTAATTTTGATTCGGCGCCTGCATCAGAGGACGGAAAGCTTCATGTTTACAAGCTGGCTCCTTATCAGTACAGCCTGGATGGAGCAGCAGATATAGGAAGCATTGAAACGACTGCCAGCGCGGCAGCAGATGTTGCGATGGGCGACGGAGCCGTACCGGGACTTTACTGCAAGTATGTTTTTGCGGCTATCCAGGGCGGAGCACCCGTTATGCAGGGTTCACCCCAGTATATTACCAACCCCGAGATACTGGCTACCAATACCAGAGAGCGCGTGGGTTATCCCAAGAAGGGACTTACAGATTATTTCTATAACTGGAATCTGGATACCAATAACGGTATTCCCGCATATATAATGCAGATCAACAACTACGGCAACAGCGCGGTATTAAAGCATCCCAGGGCTAACCAGGGCGACAGCCATATGGTTGATGAGGGACCGCTTCAGTACATGTTCAATGCATCGAATGCAGACGGCGTAAATGCGCTGGCTAATGCTATGAAGGGCGTGGCCAATATGGCAGGAACCCAGGACTACATCATCGGTAATGAAGTAAATGTCCGCAAGTGGTGCTACATCGCTTATACGGATTGGGACACTTATGTAAGAGAGTATATGCAGGGCTTCCGCGTGGCTTATAACGCTATCAAGAGTACCAACGCAAACGCGCGCGTGTTCATCTGCCTGGATCAGAACTGGGACAGAAACATGACAAACCAGGAAGCATACTGGTTCCTTGACGGAAAGGACTTTATCGATAAGTTTAATGCAAATATCTGCGCAGGCGGCAATATTGACTGGGGTCTTGCATTCCATCCCCATCCCGTGCCCCTGACTTATGCAAAGATCTGGGATATGGGCGCCATCGATCCTATATACGGACGCATGGTCAATTCCAACGCCATGATCAGTTTCCAGAATATGAGCACGATAACCAATTACATGACCTCCGGTTCGCTCAGATCGCCTTCGGGCGCTGTCCGCGCAATGATGGCCAGCGAGACCGGTATATCCGCAAATCAGGGAGCTGAGGTGCAGGCAGCAGCGCTTTATGCATCTTATCAGGCATGCGTCCGCAACCCTTATGTGGATATAATGATCTATTCATTTGATGATTCGACCGGAGCGCGCTTTACCGACAAGGCGTGGGAAGTTTATAACAATATGGGCGGCCCCAATGACGGAGAGTACGACGCATGGGCAAAGAGCGTGATAGGAATAAGCGACTGGGGAGAGTTAATAAGGTAACTTACAGATAAAATATAAGAAGGAGAAAAAGTTTAAATGAAGGAGATCAGACAGGCATACTTCGAGGGGGAGAGAGCACTGTTTGACAGCGATGGTCTGACACTTAAGGATTGCATTTTTGATAACGGAGAATCACCGCTGAAAGAAAGCCGCAATCTGCGCATATTTAACAGCAGATTCGGATGGAAATACCCGCTGTGGTATTGTAATGATGTTAAGCTTGAACGCTGCACCTGGATGGATATGGCCAGAGCGGGCGTGTGGTATTCAAATGATATCAGCGTAAAGGATGCGCTGATACAGGCGCCTAAGAACTTCAGACGCTGCAACAAATTAAGTCTTAAGGATGTGGTATTCACCAATGCGCAGGAGACTCTTTGGAACTGCAACAATGTGGAACTGAAGAATGTATCCGCAAAGGGCGATTACTTTGCGATGAACTGCGACGGCATGGATATAGATCATCTCAATCTGGATGGCAATTACGCATTTGACGGAGTGAACAATGTTGAGGTGCAGAACAGCCGCCTGATCTCGAAGGATGCTTTCTGGAATTCCACGGATGTTACGGTTTATGATACTTATATCTGCGGGGAATATCTGGGCTGGAATTCGAAGAGACTTACTTTTATCCACTGCACCAT
>CADAHD010000022.1 GCA_902787595.1 uncultured Lachnospiraceae bacterium | reverse complement strand
GCACCCAGCAGCCTTTTGTAATAATTGATGGGCAGGAGTGTCGCAGAGAAGAGAATGCTCGCCCTCCCTCTGGACATACACTCTGCAAGCCGCTTTGCAGGGTTTACGCAAAGTAGTTTTAACCAAAATCCACAATTCTCTCTGTGCTCCGTATATATCTTATAATTCTCATCCAGCCATTCGAAGATCAGCAGAAAATGTGATATCTTAAAATAGAATTCAAGAACCTCTTCCCTTACGCCTGTATTCTCCTCCTCATCCAAAAACTCCCCGATGGATGTATACAGTCCCTGCACTGTTCCCGCAAATGTATCCGCTTCTTCAATGACCATATAACTCTCGCATTCGCGCTTCAGCTTGAGCATCTCCCTGTTGCAGCGTTCCAGCCCCCGTATTATCTTAAACAGCAACGGTATGCCCTTTACTTTCTTTTTACGCGGGCGCATCTCTTCATTGGCATACTTTTCCGTAACCTCATTCATCGTACGCTTAAGAGCCAGAAAATCTTCTTTATTGAGTTCCGCGCTGTACATATCCCTGCCGCGTTCCACCAGATTGTGGGCCTCATCCACAAGAAAAACATACTCGCCGCTGCCGCCGTCCGAAAAATATCTTTTAAGCGCCACATGCGGGTCAAAAACGTAATTATAATCGCAGATGATCATATCGCAGAAAAGGCTCAGATCCAGGCTCAGTTCAAAAGGGCACACCCTGTACTTCTCTGCAGCCTGTCCGAGCACATCCCTGTCTATGCGGTCATACTCATTGATACAGTTAAATATCGCCTCGTTCACGCGGTCAAAATGCCCTTTTGCATAAGGGCAGCTCTCCGGGTTGCATTCAGCCTTTTCCAGCGGACAAATCTTCTCTTTCGCGGTAATGGTTATGCTTTTTAAGCGCAGTCCCCTCTCACGCAAAAGATCCAGCGTGTCGGCAGCCACGGTCCTTGTTATAGTCCTGGCCGTGAGATAAAATATCTTGTTTACCATCTCCTCGCCCATGGCTTTAAGCGACGGAAAGACCGTGCTTAGCGTCTTGCCCGTGCCCGTTGGCGCTTCCATAAAAAGCTTATGCTTTTCCCTGATCATCCGATAGACCTGCGCAGCCAGCTCCCTTTGCCCTTTTCTGTATACATAGGGAAAACTCAGCTCCTTCAAAGAAGCCTGACGAATGACATTCCATCTCCATTCAAAGTCCGCCCACTTAAGATATTCCTCCATGAGTTCTTCAAAGAAATCCTTTATTTCCGGCCAGGTATACTCATGAAAGAAATATTTCAGTTCCTCGGTTTCTATATTGCAATAGGTCATTCTGACACGGATGAGTGGCAATCCATTCTGCTTTGCATAAATAAATGCATATACCTTAGCCTGGGCCAGATGAACCGGGACCGCCTCTGTCAGTCTTTCCAGCTTTCGATTTACACACTTTATCTCATCTATCGTTATCGCAGGAAATTCTTCATTTATTAAATACTGATTTAATGTAATTTGATTATTGCCAAGCTCAAGCCCCTGCGGGCCCTCAGCACTTTCATCTATAATGCCGTCCGCCCGGCCATCCAGTATAACGCGATAGTTTTCCGCCTCATAAACATAGTGGAGCGGCACCTCGGCGCTATAACCCTCGCCCATGCTGCGCTGTATCATCCGGTGAAGCCTGCTGCCCTCCTGCATGGCTTTCTCCGGCGATGTTCCTCTTCGGTTGTCTATATCTCCGCTGCGAAGTATGAATTCCACCAGTTCGCGCACGGAGATCCTGATCTCATACTTGTTATCCTGCATGATCCCGCTCCGAAATTGTCACCTTGCCCGGCCGTTTCATCCATTCGTTCGTGGTATTCACGAAGCAGCCGCGGCAAACTCCATACAATATAGCATAATAGAACATATGTTTCAAGAAGCAGCACGCTCTGCCTCTCAGCATCTCCAGCCCTCAGGGCATTATGTAACCCCTTTCGTTCCAAGCCCCGGCGTCGCGTTTTATGTCAACTATTCCAAGTTATGTAAACAAAGAATTTCGATTAAATCATGTTTTAATTCGGGTCAAATATCTAGTTATGTAAACTCTAAACATCAAATTTTTATATTTTATGTAATTTAACCATATCGGTCATAGTTATTATATTTTCCGTCTATTTATCTCACTTATCCGCCCTGTCAATTTTATTTTCAACTTAGAGGTTATTTTATAATTTATGTAATCTAAATCTACAACATATCCGTAACGGTCAATTCCAGTGTTATGTCAACCATTTATACCGTAAAACACCCCTCCACAGCTGCTTTCCACCTGTGACTAAGGTTGAAATATTCTTTTTATGTAAAGCTTTTATGCAGAATGAAAAAGCCCTCCCGTTTCGGGAGGGCTCTGATCTACTTTATAACAGCTCTTCTCTTGAGTCTGGAATTTTCCTTTAGCAGTTTTATCGCCATTGATGTGAAGCAGGCAACGAACGGTATCTGCAATGCTATGACCACAAGATATTTGGCCAGCCGCGTGGCTTCCGGCACCTGTACCCTGTACTCAGAATAAAGGGAATAACACAGTGCGGCGAAAAGGCCAAGAAATACTATCGCAAGAGCTGCCATTATCAATCCCAGCCTAAAACAATGCATCTTCTGACCGGTCTTATCCGAAAAATCCGCCGGTCTGCTGCCTTCCTCATATCCGATGCGCCAGACATAGCAGTTCATGCTCTGTCCCATATACTCCCAGCCTTCTTCGGTAAGTTTCTTCATGTAGAGCGCCTTCGGAAGCGTAGGGCAGTCCACGACATACCTGAGCTTTTCAGGCTTCTCTTCGCTGAATAAAAGCGAAAAGAATGATGCGCTTCCAAGGGGCAGAAGCTTAAGTCCTTCAGAATTCTTTTCTTCCAGATAATACTCCAGATCCGAAGGGACTATATGCTTCATAACCGCGAACAGACTTCTCTGTACTCCCATGTTATCCTCCGAAAAACCTTATGTCCATCAAAACATATAAACTATTATAACCTATTTCAGAGATCTCTACAAGAAATTGTTAAAAAAAATACTGACATAAAACAGCTATCACTGATATAATATATCACAAATCTGATAAAGGAGGCTCCTCATGATAGACGCAAAGAACCTCAGCATGATCTACGGAAAAGACCACAAGGCAGTGGACGATCTTTCATTTCACATCGGAAAAGGCGAGATAGCAGGATTTGCCGGCCCAAACGGCGCAGGCAAGACCACGGTGATAAAGATGCTGACGGGCATACTGAAACCCGCGACAGGTACAGCCACGATAAACGGCCACGACATAGTCAAAGAACCCATGGCTGCCAAAGCCTCTTTTGCTTATGTTGCGGACAATCCCGACGTACTGCTTCAATTAACAGGTCTTGAATATATCAACTTTATCGCTGATATATATAAAGTTCCCGAAGATTCACGGCAGAGCCGCGTCCCCGAGCTGGCAGAGCGCTTCGGCATTATGGATGCCCTCTCCACTCCCATGCGTGAGTACTCTCACGGTATGAGGCAGAAGCTCATGGTCATAGCCGCTCTGGTCCACAATCCGCCCGCCTGGATACTGGACGAACCAATGACAGGTCTCGATCCGCAGGCTGCTTATGAGCTCAAGCAGATGATGCGCGAACACGCAGCAAAAGGCAACTGTGTGCTTTTTTCAACACATGTGCTGGAGGTAGCCGAAAAACTCTGCGACCATATCATGATAATCAACCACGGAAAATCCCTGTACCAGGGTACCGTAGAGGACCTTTCGGCCGCAAATCCCGGCAAGGATCTGGAAGAGATCTTCCTGGATATGATCGAGTATAAACCTTCGTCGCAGGAGGGTAATGCATGAATCCGATAGACAGGATATTTAAAGTTTACCGCAAAAATTTCGAGATGCCCATGCCTAAAGAAGGCGTTAAAATGAGTATCTATACATCTCTTGGCATAATAGCCGTGACCTGCATAATGCTTCCCTGCTGTATAATAATGGGATATCTGAGCTATGTCATGACCCTGGCCATGATGGTCGAAGGCAACCGGGTAAACGGCCTTATCTCCGAGATGCATATACTCTCCGCTTTTGCCATGGTGCTGGGCATGCCCGTGATCTTTAATGTCCTGTTTTTCTCATCCGACCGCGAGCATATGGTAACACTTCCCGTAAAGAGCTGGCAGCTTCTGACCGCCAAATTCTTCCATACCTTTATGGCAGAGAGCGTAATGGAATTTCTGATCTTCATATCCATGTTCATCGGCTTCTTCATCGCCGCAGTAACCAATTCCGGACTCTGGCCTGCACTCCACCCTGTAAGCATCATCGCAGCAGTCAGCGGCATTGTGTTAACTCCCATGCTGCCTCTGGTTTATTGCTGCCTCATAAGCCTTATCCTGATGGCCGTGCTCAAAAAAGTCCGCAGTATAAAGACCTTCTACCGCAGCTCAACCATCATCATGGCTGTCTTCGTTGCCCTCTTCCTCTATTCCTTCAAAGATATGGGCACCATCAGTTTTGATAATTACATGGACTCTCTTGCTGCAGATAATAACTTCTTTTTAAGGGTCTGCAATGCCATTTTCTTCACTACCCCCATGCTCTGCAAGGCCATGGCATGGCAGAGCATTCCCCAGCTGCTTTTATACTTTATCAGCAATGCCGCTGCCACAGGCATGATCCTGCTGCTGGGCGCATGGCTGTACCAGCCCGGCCTGTATACCGCCGCCGCCCTTGGAAGCAGGAATAAAAAAGTCGGCAGGGATAAGTTAAATCTAAAATCAACAAATATCTTTAAATCCTATTTTATAAAGGAATTAAAGGTTCTCACACGTACACGCGCCTATTCTTCCAACTGCGTTTATATAAATGTAATATGGCCTGTGGGCGTGGCGGTCTTCTTCTTTATAACCCGCAATAACGAGAGTGTGCAGCAGTTTATGGATTATTACCGGGAAGGTTATGAGCGCGCGCAGCTGATCATTTTGCTGGCAGTCATTTTCATGGCTTTCGTTGCTTCCGCAATGAACAGCCTGTCTTCCACTGCTTTCACCCGCGAAGGCTCTCATGTTGATTTTATCAAATATATCCCGGTAGACTATAAGACGCAGATGTATGTAAAGGCCGCGGTAGCCACATGCATTACAGCCCCTTTCCTGATACTGGCCGTGATAGTCGCATATTTCTTCCTAAACTTTTCGCTGCTGACGGGCCTCTTATATTCCCTGATAGCCATAGAAGCTTTACTGATAAGCGTGGTCATCGGACTGGCGCTGGACAGCGCCTCTCCCCATACGCTCTGGAACGATGAATATTCCGCTCTCCGCGGCAACCTGAACAGCTTTTTCAACATGGCCGTCATGATAGTCATGAGCCTGCTGATCTGCGGTTTATTCTTCCTCTTATACGAGCTGGCGCACCTGCCTCTTATAGCAGTTTATATTGCCCTGCCTGTTTTTCTGGGCATAATAAATGCGGCAGCCATAATTTACGGCCGCCGCAGGATAATCGCTAATATGAAAGAACTGTTTTAGTGGTGGAACAGGCGGATACCCGTGAAGGCCATCACCATGCCCAGCTCATCGCAGGCCTCGATAACCGCATCGTCTCTCTTTGATCCGCCGGGCTGAGCCACATACTTAACGCCGGAGCGCGCTGCTCTCTCGATATTGTCCCTGAAGGGGAAGAAGGCATCCGATCCCAGCGCCACATCTGTTGCACGTGAGAGCCACACCTGCTTTTCCTCCTTTGTGAATATCTCAGGCTTAACTTTAAATATATTCTGCCACTTGCCGTCTGCAAGGACATCCATGTAATCTTCGCCGATATAAAGGTCAATGGAATTGTCGCGGTCTGCGCGGCTTATGCCGTCTACAAACTGCAGATCCAGTACCTTAGGTGACTGTCTAAGCAGCCAGTTATCTGCCTTGGATCCTGCAAGTCTGGTGCAGTGGATACGGGACTGCTGTCCTGCTCCTATTCCTATAGCCTGCCCGCCCTTTGCATAGCATACTGAATTTGACTGGGTATATTTAAGGGTGATCAGAGAGATAAGCAGATCTATCTTTGCCTGCTTGGGCAGTTCCTTATTCTTTGTCACCACATTATCCAGAAGGCTCTCAACAATAGGGAGCTCATTTCTTCCCTGCTCAAAACTTATGCCAAAAACATCTTTGTGCTCTATGGGCTGGGGTTTATACTCAGGATCGATCTTTATGATATTATAGGTTCCCCGCTTCTTGCTCTTTAAGATCTCGAGCGCCTCATCTTCGTATCCGGGGGCGATAATACCGTCCGATACCTCAGGCTTGATCAGCTTTGCAGTCGCCACATCACATATATCAGAAAGAGCTATGAAATCACCGAAGGAAGACATACGGTCAGCGCCTCTTGCCCTGGCATAAGCGCAGGCCAGAGGCGAGAGCTCTATGCTGCCATCCACAAAATAGATCTTCTTAAGAGTATCATCCAGCTCGATGCCCACAGCAGCTCCTGCCGGTGATACATGCTTAAAGCTTGCTGCCGCAGGAAGACCGCAGGCATTTTTAAGCTCCCTGACCAGCTGCCAGCCGTTCAGCGCATCCATAAAATTGATATAGCCGGGACGTCCGTTCAATACTTCAATAGGAAGATCGCGTCCGTCGTTCACAAAGATCTTTGCCGGCACCTGATTGGGATTGCAGCCGTACTTGAGTTCCAGTTCTTTCATCTCTTTCTCCTTATTAAATCCTTATTTAATATTCTTGTTAACTATTCTGCTCTCGTATTCTCCGCTTTCAATGTCGATCATTCTCACAAAAAGGGATACCTTATTCTCCTCATTTAATGCATCCCAGATAAGCTTTGTGAAAGCATCTATGTCATCACATTCTATGCCTATATACTCCGGTTCGCCTTCAAAAGAAGGAAGCGGATTTCCGTCGCTCATATAGGTATGAATAAAACGGGCATCCCCTGCTTTGGGATTTGCATAAGCAAACATAAACCGGTCGCAGCAGGCCGGATCACCATTATCACTCTTTAAGATGCTCATTGCATAATCATACTTACCATTCTCAACATGAAGTATTCCGGATATGCGGGGGGTATAATTAGGGCCGTCAGGCTCAAATTCCCTGCTTCTTAAGCTCTGTTCAAAAGTGAGCTCTTCATCCATTCCATCATATATGGTATCAGTCTGATCACCGTTAGTGACTATGGTCTTATTACCAAGAACACGCACGGGAGCGTAGATTATAAGACTGGGGTCGGAAAGCTTTGCCGGATCGAAAGCCTGAGTCCTGATGCCCTTACCATCCTCAACAAATACACGGTTACGGCTGTTCTCACTGCGTCCCATGATAAAATAAGCAGTAACAGCTTTTTTTCCGTCCGGTGTGCGCCCGATAATGATGCCGCGCCCGGGATACGCATTGTTTCTCAAAAGCTCTGCTATGTCAGATTTATTCATAGAAAACTCCTCCTTTTGAAATACGCAATCAATGATACCACATCTTGATACGCTAGTCAATCAAAGGCACAACATATATACTGTTATTTTGATGTAAAAAGCCGCGAACGCGGCAAAACGAAGCTCTTACATCTTCCTTATCTCTGTAAGAGCCATGGGAACGGATATGCAGAGAGCCAGCACATCGGCTATGCTCTGGGTGATCTCAACTCCCAGTATGCCCAGAATATTGGGAAGTATCAGGATCAGCGGGATAAAGCATATACCATTTCTGGCCGAAGAAGAGATTGACGCCTTAACACCTTTGCCTATAGACTGGAGCATCATATTGCTCAATACAGTGGCCGCGGAAAGCGGCAGTACGGCTGCCTGGCAGCGCAAAGCCACAGTACCTATCTGCACCACGGCATCATCATCCCTGAATGCCCTTATTATCTGCGGCGCAAAGATAAAGCATATCACTCCGGCCAGAGTCATGAAGACCGTCCCCCATTTAACACAAAACCAATATCCCTGCTTCACACGGTCTTTTATGCCTGCCCCGTAATTAAAGGAACAGACCGGCTGATATCCCTGTCCGAAGCCTATCAGCGCAGCGCTCAGGCTCATGACCACCGTGTTTACTGTAGACATCGCCGCCAAAGCAGGCGCTGCCCCGTAGTCCCTTGCGGCATTATTGAGCAGCATGGCCGAAACTGCCGCCAGCCCCTGACGAAAAAGTGAGGGACTGCCGCCGTTTATTATCTCCTTCAGATAAAATGCATTGACTTTGATATTCTTAAACCTGATGCGGATATTCTCACCTCTGGTGCTTCCTATATAAAGCACGATAAAGCTGGTGATCTGACCGCTCACTGTAGCTATTGCCGCGCCGCTCACTCCCATTTTGCACACCAGTATGAGCAGCGGATCCAATATCACATTTATAACAGCTCCGGTCATAAGCCCCGCCATGGCATACATTGCGCTGCCCTGAAAGCGAAGCTGATTGTTTATAACAAACTGCCCCATCATAAAAGGCGCCCCCAGCATGATGATACGCATATAAGCCATCGAATCTGCCAGCCCCGCTTCTGTAGCTCCCATAGCATAAGCCAGAGGTTTGATAAATCCTATTCCCAAAAGCGCTGCCAGGATCCCGGTTACTATAGCAAGGCAGAAACCTGTGGAAGCCATCTCTGAAGCTTCCTTATTTTTCCCTGCTCCCATCATGCGCGAAAGGAAATTCCCCGATCCGTGTCCGTAGAAAAAGCCTATGGCCTGAATGACCGCCATTGCAGGAAAAGCCACTCCAACCGCTGCCGAAGCTTCCGTGGATATCCTTCCCACAAAGAATTTATCAGCCGCATTATAGATAGCTGTAACCAGCATGCTTATGATAGTCGGTACGGACAGTTCAAGTATGAGTCCGGGTACCGGCGTTTCCGTCAGTTTTGTTCTTCTGTCCATGTTTTTGTCTTTAGTTCGCATAGGGCATATCATAGCACATTTTCAAAAACGGGGCAAATATTTGAGCTTGCTTTTTCAAAATGCCTGTGATAAACTTTGTCTGACGCAAGTTAGTATATTAAAACAATAGTTTGATTGCAAAAGTCTTTTTTGTGTCACGAGGAGGGAAAAATGTCTGTCAAAGAATCTACTGAATCTTCAGAAAACTATCTGAAAACCATACTCATCCTTAGCAAGCGCCTGCCGGTAGTCCGCGGAGTAGATATCGCCAATGAGATGGGCTTCAAAAAATCCAGCGTATCCATAGGAATGAAGAACCTGCGCGAAAAAGGCCAGATCACAGTTACCGATGCCGGCTACATCTATCTGACTGACAGCGGCCGCAAGATAGCCGAAACGATATACGAACGCAACCGCTTCATGATCGAGATGCTGATGTCCTGGGGGATATCAAAGGAAACAGCAGAACGCGATGCCTGCCGCATAGAGCATGTCATCAGTCCGGAGACATTCGAAGCTTTTAAAAAACATTATCATTCATAAGAAAAAGGCGGGTCACCCCGCCTTTTTTTATTTTATTAAGCTCTGTGGCCACCGCCGCCATGGCCTCCGCCACCGCCGCCATGACCTCCGCCGCCACCGCCTGATGATGAAGGCGGATCATAAACCTTGGTGGTATTGGTAAGTATCATATTTGCACCCAGCAACTGGAAATGCTGGAACAGGCCGCTCAATACTTCCGAATCCTTAGGCTTGCGTGAACGTATCGAATAGCTTACCATCGCAAAACTGATCATGAAGGCCAGAATAATTGCAAGAAAGATATTCGTGATCCACTTCATAGGCTCAGCGATCTTACCGGTATTGTAAAAATCAATGATCTGCTGAAAAGTCTGTTCTGCATATCCATACCAGTCGCGCTCGTCATGTTTGGAAACGATATTATAACTGTTATCTATTATCGAATCCACCTGTGAATTGGAGATCTTTCTGTCCATCGTGCCATATTTATTCAACCATAACATGCACATTTCGTGATCGCGGTCCTGAAAATAATTATCAAAATCGATCACAAAGATCACGCCGTTCTGACTGCCGTATACGCTTGAATAATAATTATGGGCGTCTGCATCTGCGTCGCCTTCATCTCTTACTCCTGGTCCGCTGGTGCTGTAAAATACCACATTACCATACTGCGCCAGCCCCTTCATAAGATCAGCCAGTTTTTTCTCTTCACTGTCGCTGAGTATATCCTCCTCATCATCGATAAGGACCTCGTATCCTTCATCACTCTCGTACCAGACTTCTCCTCCGGCTCTTACAGGAAGCGCAGATATCAGCAGTACGGAAAACACCACGCATATTGTCGATAATATCTTAGTACGCACTGTCATTACCTCCTTTCCTGTTAAGCTGGGGCAGCGGACGCGTGGTCAGCAGATTATACTCGCCCAGCACCAGCAGCTGACAGAATACTGTTCCTGCCATCAGGGCAAAAGTCCCACTGTAATACCACATATCCGAAGGCGGCCTCACCATGCTCAGTATCAAAGCATATACGGATACCACCATCATAAAGATAAATCCTGCAGTAAGTGACCCTTTCTTTCCCTCATTCTGCGAGCTCAGTCTGCTGAAACCGAATATAGTAAGACCAAACATCGCTATCACGGCTCCCAGCATCACCAGCTTCATACCAAAAGCTGCTATCAAAGATGCAATGAGGCCGAAACCGAGCTGTGCGCCAAACACGATGATAACCGGTATCAGGGCGATCATATTCTTCGCCGTCTTACCGCCTTCCGTATGCTTCTTTACCTGTTTCTTCCTGAACTCGGCTGCATTATACTTACTCAGATACCCCTTATCATCCAGCCTCTTATCTCTTTTCTGCACCTTTCCGATGGTGATATTGAGCATAAGCACGCTGATAATGGATATGACCATGGATACAGTCAGTGTATTGGTAGGTGTCATAGCCGGCATAAATGCCAGCACTCCGTATATGATGACCGCAAGTATCGCCGCTACTATCAGAAACTTCTTATTATCAACCGGCAGATCGCTTACTATTTTTCCGGTCTGTCCGTTTACAACCGCATACGCCACACGGTCGTCCTTCCTGTACGACAAAAACCACACCGGCAAAAACGACAGGTAAGGAGTCCCGGGATCCATGCGCGGATTAATTCCGGACTGCTGGTTAGAGTCCACCGAAACTCCCGGGAAGCAGCGTCCGTTCTTTATCTGATTAAAGACCTGTGATGAAACAAAGCCTGCAGCATCCGGCACATAAACCTGTTCGGACACATCCTGCATATCCGCATAATAACCTGCCATGTAATTCTCATTGAAGTCCACCATCGCATGGGCATCAAAAGGCGCTATCCCTTCACTGAAATGATCGTCAAAGGATGATGAAGCATCATAAGACATTCCCCTGTAATAGCAATCCACATTGGCTATACATTTGTAGTGTTCCGTATAAACATAATTTCCGCGGCGATAGCTCTTGGTTCCCTTTAGATTCACCTCACCGTTCAGACTCATTTCGTAAACCCAGTAAGGCATATAGATCCCTCTGAACTTTTCAAGAGCCTGCTCATCCTTGAATTCCTTAGGAACATAGAATGACTTGCCGACAAATTTCTTGTATGCATCTTTGCAGGCATTCTTATCAACACGGAAAGGAAGTATCTTCTTAGGCTGCGGCATCTTTGCCATACGCGACTGCAGCATCAGACTGGATCCGCAATAACTGCAGAAACCGTTCACCGATTCCTCGGTAGAGTAGATACTGCCTCCGCATTGCGGACAGGTATATGCTATCACATCAAAGCTTTCCGGCTGAGGCTGCGCCTGCTGCGCAAAAGCTCCCGCAAAAGGCGATTGCTGAGGCTGTACCGCTGCCTGTTGCTGAGGCTGAGCAGCCGCTCCCGCGGCAAATCCCCCCTGCTGTGGCTGCCCGTACTGCATCTGCTGCGGCTGTGCCTGCTGACCGTATACGGCTGTAGCATCTCCTGCGATCCCTTCTTCAACCGGCGGCGCCGTCTGGGCATTATAATGCGCTTCTTCTGCCGCCTTTCCCTGCGCGACCTGCGCAGGCGAGAACACTCCTTCACAGAACGGGCATTTCAGCATCTGCGATGCTATATCAAATGTCAGTTCTCCTCCGCAATTGGGACACGGATTCATTCTCTATCCCCCTTTCATACTTAAGATCAGTCACTTCGTACGGGACGACATAACAGTCTGTCTCCCCGGGATACCCCTTCTCAGATCACATCAGAGCAGATGCCCTCTCAGCTCCTCTGCGCTCTTTGCGCTTAAATATGCAGGCGCTATGTCAAATACCGTTTTGCAGCCTTTCGCTCCTTCTTTGGAAAGCCTGTATGCTGCTCTTGCATAAGCCGCCAGTACCGATCCGGTAAACTCCGGATTTGAATCAAGCTTAAGATTATACTCTATGATATGCTTATGTTCCTTATCGTTTCCGGTCACGCCGCTGCGGATCACAAAGCCCCCGTGAGGAAGTCCTGCGTGATCACGCTTAAGTTCTTCTTCGCTTATGAAATGTACCGTGGTATCGTAATCCGCAAAGTAATTGGGCATCTCCTTGATCTCTTTTTCGATCCTTGCCTTATCAGCGCCTTCTTCCGCTACCACATAGCAATCGCGAAGATGCATCTGCCTTGCGCTAAACTCAGGATTGGATCCGCTGCGCACTTCTTCTACTGCACTCTCGATAGGCACGGTATACTGGCGCGCATCCTTAACTCCCTCAATGCGGCGTATTGCATCGGAGTGTCCCTGACTTACTCCCCTGCCCCAGAAGGTATAATGCTTTCCTTCGGGAAGCACTGCATCACTTACCATTCTCAGAAGTGAGAACATGCCGGGATCCCAGCCCACCGATATAACAGCCACATTTCCGCCCTTCTTTGCAGCCGCATCTACATTTGCAAAATGCTCAGCTATGCGCGCATGGGTATCAAAGCTGTCTACCACATTAAAGTACTCCGCATATTTAGGGGTCTGAACCGGCAGATCGGTAGCGCTGCCGCCGCCCATTACCAGTACATCTATCTTATCTTTCCAGTCCATGATGTCTTTTTCGGATACTACGGGTACTCCCTCTGTCTTTATCTGCACGCTTGCAGGATCTCTGCGGGTAAACACTGCTGCCAGAGTAAGATCATCATTCTGCTTGATCGCGCTCTCTACTCCGCGTGAAAGATTCCCGTATCCAAGAATACCTATCCTGATACTCATTGTTTTTCTCCTTTTCTATATCTTATTTTTTAATATCCTTAAAATGAAGCTTTGCGCATGCTGCGGTATTACCGTTTTCTTTCCGGATGATCAGCCTATATGTGTTCTTCTCCTCATCCTGCCTGCATATCTTAAGCTCCTCATCATAAAAGCACTGCTCTCTGTATTGTATCTCCAGATCCGTAAGCAGGTGTTCCTCATGATAATCCGGCGTATACGCATCCAGCAGAAGCGGCACATAACGCAGATTGTTCATATGCCTGTTATTATCCAGATCGGTATATCTTACCCTGTGACTGTAAACCTCTTCGGTTCCCTCTGCCGATGGCGTCAGGCGGCTGAAGGCTTCAACGGGGTTCATCCGCTTCAGTGCCAGCGCAGGCTCATAGCCTATGCGCTCAAGTCTGGTGATGCGTCCGTTCTCAAGATCCATAAGACAGCTTTCCAGTCTGCCCCTGGCCATTAATATCCCGCGTTTTCTGATCTCCATCGCATGATAGATGGTAAAAGAATGATTTGTGGGCTCTATCCAGCATTCTATATCCAGAGGCGCATCATAACCGGCTTTTTCAAAGAGCTGCATGCGGTACTTTGTATAGATCCAGGCCACGCCGTACTTTTCATGAACAACGGAATTATCCCAGTTAAAACGATGCATATATGTAGCAGCTGCATCCTGAAAATAACTCAGGTATCCGAACATTCCTATCCTGCCGTCAGCATCGGCTTCCCTGAATTCCTGAACCTTCTTTTCTTTAAATAAGTAATGCTCCTCCATCAGTCCATGCCAAGCAGTTCGGTATAGTATTGTGTATAATCCTTACGGCCTTCTTTTGTAAATGCTATGGCCGAACGGGGATGCTGATTAAGGAGTCCCGTAAAAAAATACTGCATATCATAACCCCATACAGCGCCTGCTTCACGCACCTGAGGCATATATTTATCTATAAACTGGATCACCGGGTACAGATTGTACTTGGGATTGCGAAGGAATCCCAGCAGATGCTCCATAAAGCAGTTGCCTGCGCCTCTGCCCATGCCGTTGTAAGTAGCATCCAGCCAGTTAACGCCGTCGCCCACCGCTTCAATAGTGTTTGCAAATGCAAGCTGCTGGTTATTATGCGCATGCATTCCCAGCTGCTTATTGTACTTGGTAGCAAATTCGCCATACAGATCGGCGATACGCGCGATCTGCTCGGGGAAG
>CADAHD010000021.1 GCA_902787595.1 uncultured Lachnospiraceae bacterium | reverse complement strand
CATAAATATCCTTAACCTTATCCATCTCCGCCTGCACTCTGTCATACACACCATTTGGATGATCCCGATCCACACGGAAGTGTTCCCCCGCTGCTTTTGGCCTGTCAGATATCACATGATAAAAATACTCACGTTTATTTTGTATTGTATAAAAACAGTATAAGCGTTCATCCTCATCATAAATATCTTTATACATCCTTTTGTCATTTAGTATAAATCCCGAATTCTCTGCTGTTTTCTGCGACGCCTTGTTCGATTCAAGAATGACAGCCGCGATCTCGTCCTCGTTATAATGTTCAAAGAAATAAGGAAGAAAAGCTTTTACCGCTTCAGATGCATAACCTTTGTTTCTGTATTCCGCTCCTATAAAATAACATATACCGATCTTTGCCGCATCTTCATAATAGGTAGTCCCTACCGATCCGATCACACTTCCATCTTCTTTTAAACATACAGTGCTTGCGATGTAGTCAAGCCTCGGATCATCTTTTTCATCAAGCATTTTTGCTTCATTTATCCAGTCATCGATCCATTCGGAACACGTATCATCAAAACCTACTTCTGTAAGACTTCCATCTTTTGCCATTTCAGCAAATGCTTTTTCGTCCCCTTTCTCTATCGAACGGATAATAAGTCTTTCACTTTCTATTTTCATTTTATCATCTCCTCTATACGAATCCTTTTCCGTTCCACCGCAGCACTGTTCTGTATCCAAGCTTTGCATACCAGGCCGTCTCATAAGTGTAATGAATATAACTGTAATCGTACAGCTCCTCCTTCAGGATCCCTGTTACATTCCGTACCATGGAAAGACCTATGCCGCGATCCCTGTATTCCGGTAGAGTCCCGACACAGCCCGGCCCTCCGATCCTGCATTTTCTTCCATATATGATATGTTCTCCAAAGTCCTCGATCATACAGAAACTTGCGATCTTTCCGTCCACATATCCGCAGTATACCCTGGAATTCTCTGTAAACAGCGGTATCCAGTGCGGAATTACTTTTTCTACTGCGTCCTTAAGTTCTTCCATGTCGCCTTCATAATATCCAAATGTGATATTTTCCGGGAAACTCTTTTCATAGTTACATGCATCCATATTTTCGAGTCCCATAAACATCTCTGAAGCAGGTTCATCATCCGCTACTCTTTTTACATAATCCCTGTCAAAAAATCCCGGATGTATCTCATTAAAGATCGCAGCCCATTGCTCTGCGCTGAGTAACTCCACTGACAGATCATAAGACTTTGACTTAAGGATCACTGCGTGTTCCGGAAACACTTCCTTAAGTATCCGAAGCTCCAAAGCCCTGCGATGCTCAAGATGCGATACCAGATCTTCAAAACCCTTCCAGCCATTACGCTGTCCGTAAGGACACTGCTTAAGATATTCCATCATCAGTGGATACCACATCTCATTGCCGTCAGCATCGACGCGCTCTCTTCTGATGATATTTATGCTCTCTGCAATATCATCCACTTCCAGATAGAGGATCTTGTATTCCCTTTCTCCAAGCACCTCTCTGAGTCTTCTGTAAAAATCCAGGATCTCTTCATCTGTCATTTCATAATACAGGATCTGACTCTCAATAATGTTCTGGAAGATCGAACATTCAAAGATCTGATCATCACCTTTCCAGTTGTTATATCGTGACAGGATGATCTTTTCAAAATCCTCTCTTGAAACTCTTCCGTTATATATTTCATACTGTTCCAGATCCTTATGAAAGCCTGGGATATCGGTAATAACGCGTGTATATGTCAGAACATACCTGCTGTCATCAAGGTCATTAGATCCATCAGCTGAAGCATCAGTCCTGTTGCAGATATACTCCGCTTCCGTGATCACATTTGCCTTTATCTCATCTGCAAGAGGCGCATATTTATTCAGAATACTCTCATACTGCTCCTTCGTCATATATGAACACCAGGCCAGCTCCACGGGATTATGATCCCCTTCACGAAATACTTTGTATTCTGGCATTCTCTCTGCCAGCCGCCCTGTCAATGTGCTCTTACCTGCTCCCTGTATACCTTCTATAAAATAATTCATCTGCCCTCCTGTCCTTACGGATAAACCACATTTCTTTACCGACTGTCATTTTACGAATACCACACCATTTATATGTCTTGCATCTGCCATAACTTCCGCTATAGGCATTGATAATGATCCCGGCATGTTATCAAATCTGAGGACTGTGATCGATGTATGTCTCATGTGCCCCAGTATCTGACACATATGCGGAAAAGGAATATTAAAAACTCGTGATAATAACGCCGTCGATGATCCACCGTGACTGAACAAAACTATCGTTTTCTCCCTGTCGTCCTTATTCGTGCAGCGGTAATACAAACCCTCTCGTTCATATCCAAGCTCAGCAAGCCATTTATCAGACTCCCGCATAACATTATCTACATCTGTAACTGCAGTATTATCAATAAACTCAGGATAGTTTCTCCAATCGCTGCTCTGCAGATCTTTACCCTCGCTCACCAGTTTACATGCCATCAGCCAGGGATTGCCGCTCTGATATAGAGCATCTTCTTTTCCAAAACGTATCTCCTTCATAAAGTCCAGGATCCTGACAGGCCCCAGTCCCGAAAGGTCCGCAAATGCCTGTGCTGTCTGTCTGGCCCTTCCCAACGGTGAAGAATAAATCTCCTCTATGCCCTCTTCCATCAGGCGTTTTGCGGCAATCTTCGCCTGCTCATGTCCCAGCTCTGTTAAGCAGTCTTTCTGATAATCAGGATCTCCGTGTCTCACCAATATCAGTATCATCTATATTCCTCCTCATAATAATACATCATCATTCTGATAATACTTTGCCTGCGCATCCCATAATTCACAGTATACACCATTTATATCACTGCGCAACTCATCATGCGTTCCTTTTTGAACGATCGATCCGTTATCAAATACCATTATCTCATCACAGAATCTGCAAGATGATAATCTGTGGCTTACATATATAGCCGTTTTGTCCGCTATGATACGGTCAAAGTCCGAATACACCTGTGCCTCGGCTATGGGATCAAGAGCCGCAGTAGGCTCATCAAGGATCATAACAGGTGCATCCTTATAAAGCGCTCTTGCCAATGCGATCTTCTGTGCTTCTCCCCCCGATATCATCACACCATCTTCCGCAATATCCTTATAAAGATATGTTTCTGCCCCTTCAGGCATAGTGCTGTAGCGCTCTTTAAAATATGCTCTCGATATACATTCTTCAAGTTTATCAGGATCATATTCTGCACTTGCCGCAATATTTTCCCCCAGGCTTAAAGAGAACAGTTTAAAATCCTGAAATACATATGCAAACAACTTCAGGTATTCTTCACGATCATATTCCCTGATATCCTTTCCGTCTAATAAAATTGCTCCCTCATCAGGATCATACAGCCTGCATAAAAGTTTTACAAATGTAGTCTTGCCAGCCCCGTTAGCTCCTACCAGCGCCTGTTTTTTGCCCGAAGTTACAATGGCGTTTACGTTTTTCAGCGCGTATCTGTCGCTGCCCGGATAACGGAATGATACATTTTTAAACTCTATCTTATGCTCTGCTTTGGCTCCTGTATCCGGCACAAGATCTCCCCAGGTCACGCTGCTTTGTATATCCAGATATTCAAAGAGTTTTTCAAGATGTCCTGTATATATAACATTCTCGTAATTTGCATCTACAAGCTCTCCGATACTCTGCACCAGTTTGATCAAAGCGCCGGCATACTGTACGATACTTCCTATCGCAAATGCCCCCATAGCAGCTTTTGCAACCACATAAGCGTAACACAATGCATTGCAGATACCCTGCACAAGAATGATCATTGCCGGATAGCGGCTCATCTTTCTTATATTTGTCCTGTCATCTTTATTATGAGCATTCAGTTTCTCCATTTCCCGGTCAGCGATCCTGTCCTGACGATATATCCTTACATCCTTTGCTCTGGACAGATCATCATAAAGCTCGTGACCATAGAACATAAATGCACGGTTATACCATACAGTTCCGGCAGTCCAGTCATCAAATGCTTTACCGGCTCTCTGCCTGAATTTTCCGGTACTTATACCTGATATGATCACGATCAGCATTCCCGCCGGCAGCCATATCCACGAATCCAGCAGTGTATTGCCGCTGCGTGATATGAATAAAGATACCGATAAAGACAGCGACGCTATGATCCCCACAATGACCTGCACCAATCCTGCGGTATCCCACACAAGCTGCCCCAGACCGTTTCCGAACATGAACAGGTTTTCCTGCGCTTTCTGTTTTTTCTTTTGTATTTCCTGATCCTCAAGATCCGTATACGCCAGACTCATCTGTTTATCAGCGAATACTTTAGAAAAATAGTTCCACATACCGGATTCTTTTTCATCAACCACTTTGTTCAGTGCATTTTTCAGCATGGATAAAGCAAAATTGATGATCACTGTAAGAAGGACATAGATCCCCAGCCTCCTCACATTTCTTTCTCCTGCGATCTCGTTGATGATACGCGCGGAAAACCATATGGTTACAAAAGGTGAAAGCGCTTCGGCCGCGGTGGCCCACACCTTGGCTGCGATCAGTCCCGGACAGTATTTCTTTAAAAGACCATATCCGCGCCGCGTCAGTTTAATGCGTTTATCTAACTTCATCAGCATCCTCCTCTCCCTTATCATTCTCGCGATAATACTTAGCCTGGGTTTCAAACAGATCGTAGTATTTACCCTTTAGCTTCAACAATTCCTCATGTGTTCCCTCTTCTGCTATCTTTCCGTTTTCAATAAGAATGATGCGGCTGCAGAATCTGGTAGAAGCCAGCCTGTGCGAGATAAAGACCGTAGTCTTAGCTTTCATTATCTCATCATATGTTTCATACAGCTTGTTTTCGGATATGGGATCCAGCGCTGCAGTCGGCTCATCAAGAATGATAAGCGGCGACTTGCGATACAAGGCTCTTGCAAGCATTAGTTTCTGTTTCTCTCCTCCGGAAAGGTTTATACCTTCGTCCCAGAAAGCTTTGTCATACTTACTATGGATGCCATCCTTAAGCTCTGATATTGTGTCCCATAAACCGGACTGTTTTAAACATGCTTCAACTCTCTTTTCATCAATATTTTCTGTAATATCTTCAGCAACGATCTCCGCAATAGTGACCGGCATTATCGAATTATCCTGAAATACAGCTCCGAACAGACCATAATAATCATCACGGTTATATTCCCTTATATCCGTGCCATTATAGAGCACAGTTCCGTGATCCGCTTCGGTAAGGCCGCAGATAAGCTTTACAAGAGTAGTCTTGCCTGCTCCGTTAAGTCCTACTATCGCAAGGTGTTCGCCCGTTTTTATTGTCAGGTCGATATTACTGAGTATGTCCTTATCGTCTTCCTTATATCTAAAGCTCACATGTTCAAGTTTAATCTCGCAGGGTTCACCTGCTCCGGGTATCGTTTTTCCGCCTTCTCTCCTGTAGTTTTCGGGATAATCCAGAAACTCCCTTATGCGGTTAACAGACAGGTTCAGCCTCTCAATATTGCTAAGCTGTCCCAGCATGCTGCCAAGCCAGTTGGAAAAGCCTGCGACCACATTGAAATACAGCACGAAATCCGCGACGCTTATCTTTCCTTTTATCACCAGATACAACAGATACAGGTATGTAAGTCCCTCCCTGATAAGCGTGATTGCGCTGTCTGCAGAAGCTATGCCAAAGAGTTTTGCGGTATATTTCTTATACCAACTAAGCACGCCTTTAAGATTCTTATCATAAACATCGTTCAGCCACTTTGCCATGTTGTACAGGCGTATATCCTTTGCTGCAGCGGTATCATCTGAAGCGCTTATCACATACTGCATGCGCTGTTCGTATCCGGCTTTCTCATCTGTATTAAGCGATACCCATTTGTTGATCCTGCGGTTTAAGAAAAATCCGATCAATGTCGTAGCTGACAAAAACACTATTATCAAAGGGTTCAACGCAGCAAGTATTCCGAAAAAAGCCGCAAATCCCAGCAGATTTGAAAAGAACTGCACCGATGCATCCATGATCTGATTGAAATACGAAAAGTTTCCGTTACAGCTTGCAAAGCTTTCATGCTGAAGCTTTCTGAAATGCTCATCCTCCTGATTCTTATAATCCGTAGTCAATCCCTTTTTTGTAACCTTGCGCAAAAAGAAAGCATTGAGTTTAAACTTATGCCAGTAAACGAGCCTTTCCAGATATTTCTGAACAGTGCCTGCCAGCGCGAGACTAAGGGTCATGATCCCTGTAACCATAAGAACATGCTTAAGTTCTGCCCCGCCTGTTATCTCATCGATCAGCACTTTAGGCAGATAAGCGGTGATCAGCGGTACAACACAGTTGACTGCGATCATACCAGCAGCAAAGACGCAAAGCCACGGATACACCTGCCACGCAGCAGCCAGACAGTATCCCAGATTCTGAAGTATATTGTATTTTTTATCTTTATCCATCTTTCCTTCCTTTCATGAGGACACGGGGACGGTCCTTCCGTCCTCATTTTCTTGAGGACACGGGGTCTGTCCCCCCGTCCTCACTGTCCTCACGCATGCGTTATCGCCTGAAACATGAATTCATCCGCATCATGTTCATCAAAGAATTTACCTTTCACAAATAATGTTGTATCTTCTTCGTGCAATTCATGACTGAGAAACCCATCTGCATCCTTTGGTGTAAAACACAGTATTACTTTTTTCACGCCACCGCCAAATGCTGCGATCACAGTATCTATATCAGCTTCTCCGATAATGGCATGGAGTATCAACATGTCTCCCTCTTCTTCTGCTATGACATATGTATCCTGCTCCGGCAGATGATATACATTTTCCTGCATAAACTGTGAAAGATAAAACATATACAGTCCGCTGTTTCCGACCATATACATTGCGCTGTTCTGCTCTCTTTCATTTAGTATCTGTACCATCTTAAGCCAGTCTTTTTGATCCCGCATCGGTACGGGTACAACATTCCTCTCTAACAAAATAGATACTTCTTTACTGTACTGATATTCCCTGCCTTCCCGAAATCCGAATCTCGGATAAAATCCTTTTACTGAATCATTTGCAAAAAGATATATCCCGCCGACCTTATCTTCATAATCTTCCATGATCTTTTCCATGAGCATCCGCGAATACCCGTTTCCTCTGTGATCCGGGTCTGTCATAACAGTTCCCAGCTGCAAGAGCCTAATCACCCGTCCCTTATAATTTATATCACAAATATTAACAGACACATTGGAAACCACTTCCCCATCGATCACGACCGAGTAGGGATTATAATTATCCTTCCAGAATCCGTTCTGATACCAGCCCTCAAAATCCAGGCCGAATATATTTTTCGCCAGCGCATTAAAAGATGATCTAAGCTGTTCATTATCTCTGTAATTACTCTTTATACTTGTACTCATTTCTAACTCCTTTAAATATTTGCCTCTTGAGGACGCGGGGTCTGTCCCCACGTCCTCCAAGATTGTTTATCGTAACATCATTTTGAGGACAAAAGAACCGTCCCCCTGTCCTCATCATTTTGAGGACAAAAGGACCGTCCCCCTGTCCTCATCATTTTGAGGACAAAAGGACCGTCCCCGCGTCCTCACGCGTCCTCATGCAAGCCGCCCGGGGTAAGGCGATAGATCTTATCGCATACCTCGCTTAAATATTTACGGTCATGGGATACACTGATTACCGCTCCCGGAAATTCCTTAAGCATTTTCCGTATCACCGGTCCGGACAGCGGCGAAAAGTTACGAGTAGGCTCATCCAGTACCAGCACATTTGCACCGGACATACTGAGCTTAAGCAGCAGTACTTTCGCCTTCTGACCACCGGAAAGTTCACGTATCGGATGCTCCATCTCGTCCGCGGTATACTTAAGCGATCCAAGATATGTCCTTATCCTTGTGCGTTCTTCTTTATCTCCTGAAGCATCCAGATAATCCACAGGCGTAACATCCATATCCAGCAGTTTTTCATAATCCTGCGGCATGTATGCTGCCTTTATATCATCACGCGCAAGCAGTTCTCCGGTCAGGATGTTCAGCAATGTTGTTTTGCCGCAACCGTTAGTACCCACGACAGCTATCTTTTCAGATCCGCGTATCTTAAGCTCTATATTCTCTGCCAGCATTCTGCTGCCGTCTGCGCTTATAAGCTTATCCGAATTATACTGAAGCACCCATTTCCCGGAGGGGATGGCACTGTCCTTATTGCCTAGCTTAAAGAAGATTGCTTCCTCCTGCTCCGGCATTTCCGTCATGTTCTCGTCTTCGCGCTCAAAGCGTTTCTCCATAGCCTTCACATTCTTCATCTTCTTTTTCAGAAGCCTGCCGATCATATCCCTGTCTGCATGCGAGATATTATCCAGTCTGGCGCCCACGCTCTGTTCCATTTTCCGCAATTTATCATCACGGATCTTTTTCTCCCTGTGCTCGCCAAGAGCCTGCATCTCCTGCTTATCAAAGTTATGCATCCTCTCTTCCACATATTGACGGTATGGCATATTCGCCACACTGTGACGGCACTTCGTTTTACGGCGGATCTGCTCAAAATGCACCACGCGGTTTGCGGTATGCTCGATAAGCGTTTCATCATGTGAGATAAACATCACGGCTCCCTTCCATCCGTTGATCAGCTTCTCCATGAGTTCCAGCGTTTCGATGTCGATATCATTTGACGGCTCATCCAAAAGCAGTATTGTCGGTCTCTCAATAAGGATACGCATCATCTGCGCCTTTACGCGCTCTCCGCCGGAAAGTGTCTGCATCTTCTGATCACGATAAACAAACTGTTTCTCAACACCAAAGTCATTTGCAAGCGCTGCCAGTTCCTTCGGTGTCTGCTCTGCAAAATAAATGCTTTCACAGAAATACTCATAAACGCTTTTTTGTTTATCGGCCTCGGGCAATTCCTGCGGCAGATAGCCCAATGTTTCACCGCCGTCGGCTTTTTCGCCTTCCGCCTCGATGTAATCCTCAACCATTTCAGGATCAACGATCCATTTCATCAGCGTAGATTTACCGTTGCCTTCTTCTCCGATCATAACTACACGATCACCGTCGTTAAGTACCAGAGAAAAATCTTCCAATATGGTTCTTAAATCTTTTCTATGTACAAGTGTCACATTCTTTATCTGAAACATATGCATCACCTTCCTTTCGGGATGAGGACAAGAGAACCGTCCCCCTGTCCTCCACCTCGTCCTCTGAGGACAAGAGGACCGTCCCCGCGTCCTCATCCCGTCCTCTGCGCTGCCTTCCCTCAGGGGAGGGCAAAAAAATGAGTCTGTTTTGCATACGCAAAAACAGACTCACACAATAAAACACCCTATATTCAAACAGGTGATAAGAGCATGATAATCCGGATAAGCGTACACAAACAAGCTGCGGATGACCGCAAGCCTTTAATAAAATCGTGTATACTCAAACCAAATTATCTAATACGCATCTATCTAACACCTGCGCGCTACAGCGCCCTTTCTTTTTATTCAATCAGCATCATAACATGGAAAAAATAATAATGCAAGCATCTTTTTAGCTACGCCCTGTTCTCATCGCCTCCGGCGCGGAAAACTTCACACTCGGGGACCCATCTGCGGCAGGGGAACATATGAATGAAGCGGCTCCCCAAGTATGGCGCAGCGGTAACAGAAATCTTCAAAATTCTTATTCTGCGGAAAGTATTCTCCATAAGGTGAATCCGGCACAAAGGGCTTATGCATCACCTTCAGCATGTCATCGCAATGAGCCTTGTTACCGGCAGCTATGCGTATATTTCCATATCCGCCGTCACCGTGGTTCCCAACGGACATGATGCAGGTCTTTGTTTTATATGCTGACAGTATACTCTCAAAACCCATTTTATCTTCTCCTGCCGGGCTTAGTCATCTTCTGTTCATACATGCGCGCATCGCTTATCTTAAGAAACTCCTCGATACGTCCGCTGGAATCAGTTTCGGTCATATAAGCTCCATAGCTGAAATCGAGCTTGTAATCCCTTTTGTTCTTCTGATTATACTCATCAACACATACCTTCATGCGCTCAACAAAACGATCAAGGCTCGTCTTCGAATAATCCGGAGCAAAGATATAGAATTCATCACCGCCTGCTCTGCCGGCGATCTCCCCATGATCACAGCATTTTTGGATCATCCCGGCCAGAGCCTTTATTGCGCGGTCACCCTCATAATGCCCGAATTCATCATTGATACGCTTGAGTCCGTCCATATCGATGACCATGGTACATACGGTCTTGGTATAAGATATGCCTACGATCGCATTCCTGCTCCTGTCATCAAAGCCGCGCCGATTCAGCATACCGGTGAGACCGTCGGTAACACTCAAGCCCTCTAATTTTGTAATGAGTTTATTGATCTTGTCTTCTTTTTCAAGCGCATTGAGTGTAAGGCCCAGGTTATGTATCCAGACATTGTGAAACTCGGTAAAGATATCCTTACCGCTCATCTCCACGACTGAATAACCAAAGAGCTTTTCCGCGCAGTGGACGCTCATTATATAATGAACATGGCATCTGTCCGTATCAGGCTTTGGTACAAAAGCCGATCTGTCGAATTTATGAGGACTCCTGCTGTATTCCTTATTCTTATCGATCCAGATCACCGGTATAAAACTCCCCGAAGGTCCGGTAAAACCGCTGTCATAAGCCGGTCTTCCTTCAGAGTCAACATGTACCATCATAAAGAATGAAGAGTAATCTCCGAAGTTTACCGAATCCTCCGCAAACACCGCTTCCATCCTGCGCACGCTGTCTACCCTGTTAAGCTTGACCATGGCTGTTTCAGATTCGTAAACATCGGTACTCATCATACGCTTTTCTTCATATACGCGCGCCACGATATCGAAAACATGCTGGAAATCAAGCGATTCACAGCCGCACGACTGAGACAGGATAGGCTTGGGCGAAACACTTATCTTTTCATATTCCTTCCCGGGATCCTCTGATATATCCACAAGGAGACCCAATGCCTTTTGTGCGATCTCCATACGCTCACGTGTCACAGAAGTAAGATGGGGCAGATGCTCCTTTCCTTCAATGGTACCGTCAAAACCTGATATCGCCATATCATCCGGCACCTTGACACCAAGCTTTCTTAAAGAATCAATAAGAGATATCGCCATATAATCATTTGCGCACACTATGGCTTCCGGCCGGTCCGGTAGCGAAAGAAAATAATGCGCAGCTTCCATTCCCTTATTGTACCAGAAATCACCTTCAAAGATCCCGGCCCCATCCGGGTTCATACCGTGTTCTTTCATGACGCTGCGGAATTCTTCCAGACGTGATCGCGCATCGGGATGATCAAGCGTTCCCGAAAGATATCCTATACGAGTAAAATGATGATGGTCGATAAAATGTTCAACCATCATCCTAAGTCCGCCATTATCATCAAAATCCACGTTATAAAAGCCGTCTACATGACTGCTTATGGACACAACAGGACACTTAACGCTTCTGAGTTTCCGGATTATGCTTTCAGACATTCCGTCAACACTATATCCATCGCCGTCAAATACGATCCCGTCAAACTGGTCCAGATCAAAATAATCCAGTATCTCTGTTTCATAATCTTCGGTAAAACCGTTTCTGGTCCCCAGCTTGCCATAAGTATTAAAGATTACCAGATCAAGATTAAGCTCTTCAGCTGCGATGCTGAAAACCCTGCACAGACTGCGTTTGTATCTGTTGGTAAGGCTGCTTCCGAATATCGCGATCTTTTTTCTTTGATTGCTCATAAGATTCCTCTCTATTCAATGTTGCACATCCTCCGGCAAATACTTTATCAGTCACGCAACACCCGATGAATGATCATACAAATAGTATTATATATTATCCATATGTAAATATCAATCCGAGGGGGCTGACCCCAGATCCTGAGTGGGGTCTGACCCCATTTATGTCAACTAAAAAGAGCCTGTTTTATATAACAAAAACAGGCTCTTTCTTCCGTTGTTTAAGCCGCAAGAGAGCTAAGCTTCTTATAACTTAAGGCAGCAAGAAATGTAACGGCCAGTATGAGTATCCCCAGGATGATATCCCTGTTTATCCTCGTCCCGAGGAATACCGTCAGAACAATAAGGCCCATAGTAACAAACATATTGGGAAGGATATAAAGGCTGACTGCAGCTCCCTGTTTGACCACTTCTATCTCATTCTCCCAATCCAGCCTCATATGCTTAACGCCGCATACACAGCCCCATGTTGTGGAGAAAGCGCACAGGCATAAACTCAGCATCACCGATAACAGTGACGTAAGCAGCGGCGCATGCGCTGCGATGCAGATACAGATCGTTGCAAATAACGCAAAGGGCACAGTCAGATACATATTAAAGAGCATCTTTCCCTGATAAAGCGTTTTTTTAGAAATTGGAAGGCTCTGAACGATCCAGTAATTTTTTCCTTCAAGAGAAGGCGTGATCGCCGTAGTTGCAACCATGCCGATACAGAAATATACTATCAGCGGGATAGCCGGATACAGCATCTCTTTGGTTACGGGAGCTCCCTGGGTTAGAGTGCTCACTGCCTTATCAACATCCACAAAAAGTATGACTACGCCCAAAAGCAGCGCCATCAGCTCCCCTATCGCAGCGTTAGTCATATAGATAGTCGAACCCAGCATCCTCCTGAATTCTTTAAAAGCTATAGCATTATAAATACTGCGGCTTATCTGCTCTTTCATTGAAAACTTTCCGGCTGCAGCATGCGACTTAAGCTTCGAATTGATGCTGCGGTAAGCCTTTCCTACCGGAATGAATACCAGCTCAAAAAGCAGCAGTGTCACGCCGGTCATAATAAAAATATCCGCCGGTTTAAGATATACTACTGAATTTACGAACCACCCCGCAGGAGGATATATTTTGCCGGCCTTGCTTAAATATACCGAAAGATCAGTAAGAGTTTCCTGTAACCGGCCGTCCTTTGCAAGTGATTCTATTACAAAGCGCAGGCAGAAGCATGCGATCACTATCACAAATGTAAGCAGCGTCTGGATCAGATTATTCTTCTTAAATCCCGCGCTGATACCGGCGATGATATAGCCGATAAAAGCAGCTGCAAGCATGGGAATAACAGGCAGGAAAAACGATAAGAGCAGCCACAGGCAAATACCTGCCGCGCCGGGCTTTGCATATACCGCGTATCCGATAAGCATGGCAAGGGAGATGCTCAGATTCCAGGGCAGGCTCTTTATATACATATACAGGAATTTGCAGCCGGCCACCGTCTTTGCTTCAAACGGCAGGGACATGAGCATGTCGTATTCCTTAAAGTTGAACAGATATCCGTTGGTCTTAAACAGGGTAAGGAAAAAAGCCATAAGTGATATCGTAAGCGCGCACAACGTCGGTATCACCTCCGTAAGCCCCATCTTTCCGTATCCGATGCATGAAAAGACACAGTAAGCCATCAGCATCAGATACAGGAACGCATATCCTATAAAGTTACCGATGATCCTTCCTTTTTTCTTCTTATCCCTGCATAACCTGTATATATTCCACTGGCTGGTGGATAAAAGCAGGTTCTTTATCAATACCATGCTACTTTTCATCCTGCACCTCCAGAAATACTTCTTCAAGCGACTTCTTGCCTACAAGTTCTTCCATTGTCCCGGAATCTATGATCTTTCCGCCTTTTATGATAGCTACCTTGTTACACAGTTTTTCTGCCACATCCAGCACATGGGTTGAGAAAAATATCGCAGTCCCCTTCTCACACAGCTCATGCATGATCTGCTTTAAAGTATAGGCCGCCTTGGGATCCAGTCCTACAAAAGGCTCATCCATAACGATCAGTTTAGGCTCATGTATCAGGGCCGAAATGATCGCCAGCTTCTGCTTCATACCGTGAGAATAAGAGCTGATAAGGTCTCCAAGCGAATCCGTGATCTCAAATGCGTCCGCGTATTTCTTAATGACTTCCTCACGTTTTTTCCCATCGATACGGAATACGTCCGCGATAAAATCCAGATACTGTATCCCGCTTAAGTTTTCGTACAGATCCGGATTGTCCGGAATATAGGACGTGATCTTTTTACATTCCACAGATTCGTTCTTTACGGAATGGCCGTCGATCAGGATCTCACCTTCCGTAAAATCCAGTACTCCCACCACAGCGCGTATGGTAGTGGATTTCCCTGCGCCGTTGTGCCCTATAAAGCCGTAGATATCACCTGCCTCAACCGTAAGACAAACATTATCCGCTGCCTTCTTACCTTCTCCGTATACTTTTGTATAATTCTTAATCTCCAATACCGCTTTCATAAAATTATCCTCCAGCTTTAAACTCCGTTTCTATTTGATATCATTATGATATCATAATGAACCCACATTTGTCAACATTTATAAAAACCATGG
>CADAHD010000020.1 GCA_902787595.1 uncultured Lachnospiraceae bacterium | reverse complement strand
GCCGCGCCTATCAGCGCCAGATTATCGCTCTCCGTTCCTCCGGAGGTAAAATACAGCTCATCGGCTTTGCAGCGGAGTATGCCGGACAATATTTCCTTTGCTTTTTTGATATGCCCCTCCGCCGTCACGCCGCAATGATGTGCGCTTGAAGGGTTGCCGAAATCGTTGCACATAATATCCGCCATTTTTTCCGCCACTTCCGGAAAGCAGCGCGTGGTCGCGGAGTTATCCATATATATCATAACTTTATCCTTTCAAAAGGTCCCTGTTTCAGGATCTTTCCAGCTCATACATTATCATAGACAGCAGCGCCATGCCTGCGGTCTCGGTGCGCAGTATCCTGCGCCCCAGTGATATCGGTTCTATGCCGGCGTTTTTCGCCAGCTCTATCTCTTCTTCGGCAAAGCCGCCTTCGGGTCCTATGAATACGGCAGCTTTTGAGCCTGCCGGCGCGGCTTTTATCTTTTCCATGAAGGCATTTGTGGCATCCATTCCCTCTGCCAGTTCATACGGTATGCATCTGCATTCCATATCACCGGCATATGCCACGGCTTCCTTCATGCTCATCTGCTCTCCCACCGTCGGAATTATAGCGCGTTTGCTCTGCTTGGCCGCAGCTTCGGCTATCTCCTGCCAGCGCTCGCGTTTTTTTGCATATTTCTTATCATCCAGCCGCACCACGCATCTTCTGCAGTCCACCGGGATCACTTCGGCAGCTCCCAGTTCCACGGCCTTCTGTATGATCAGCTCCATCTTGTCTGCCTTGGGCAGTCCCTGAAAAAGCGTGATGCGCACAGGCAGCTCAACGCCCTCTTCCTTTATGAAACGCAGACGGCAGCGCACTTCGTCATCGCCTATCTCTGCGATCTCACAGCGGTATTCCTTATCATCGATCCCGTTGCTTATCGAGATCTCCTCTCCCGCTTTCATGCGCAGAACATTCTTTATATGCTTAACATCGTCGCCGCGTATATAGATATCCATGCCCTGTATCAGGGAAGGGTCCGTAAAAAAATGGTTCATGCTTTTCTGCCCGTTACACAGCGCCATTCGCCCTGTTCAAGAATGTCGCATACCTCAAAGCCTGCTGCCTTCATCGCTTCGGCCACGGCCGTCTCCCTGCCGTCGATGATACCGCTGGTGATCACCATTCCACCGCTCTTTACATGTCTGTAAAGCACCGGCATCAGCGGAATCAGCACCTCTGCCAGTATATTTGCCACAGCTATATCATAATCGTAACCGGCATCTTCCTCCACTGCCGGATCGTTTATGATATTGCCGATGATAAGTCTGAATCTGTTTTCGTCGATGTGGTTTTTCTTAAGATTGTCGGCTACCGCTTCGATGGCGCAGGGATCAAGATCCGTGCCCAGCGCCCGCTTTGCGCCAAACATCAATGAGAGTATGGAAAGGATGCCGCTGCCGGTGCCCACATCCAGGACTTCCGTCTCCGGTCCTACATATTTTTTTAACTGCCTGATGCAGAGCTGCGTGGTCTCGTGCATGCCGGTGCCAAAGGCCGTGCCGGGATCGATGTGCAGTACCATCCCTGCCTCCTCCGGCGCTTCCTCCTCTTCCCAGGAAGGGATCACCTTAATGTCGTCTATGCTGAAACTATGGAAATACTGCTTCCAGTTATTTATCCAGTCCAGATCCTCAGTCTCCGATACAGCCACTTCACCGCTTCCTATATCCATAAACATGCGGCTCTGCTCAAGCTGCTCTTTGATGGACTCAAGAGTGCGCGCCTTAAGTTCTTCCTTTGCCGCCTCATCCTCCGGCGCTTCCACAAAGAAACTCAGATATGCCACGCCGTCATCCTCCTCTGCAACAGGAGGGATGTCCACAAACATCTTCTCCTTTTCCAGCGGGGTCAGGGGAAGCTTGTCTTCTATCTGCGCGCCCTCAAGGCCTATATCATACATGTCGCTGACAAGTATATCCTCGGCTTCAGTATTTGTAGTTATCATAAATCGCAGCCACTTCATAGCATATCCTCCCGATAACGCTGATGGATAACCGTTCCCGGCAATTAATATTTTATGAACAAAAAAGACCGCAGCGGTCTTTTCCAGAGGTGCCAGACGGATTTGAACCGCCGATCAGGGAGTTGCAGTCCCACGCCTTACCACTTGGCTATGGCACCATTTGTCACCGAGGTCTCATTATAGAGGAAAGCGCTGAGAATGTCAAGCGCAAAAAATCCTTATGCTAGCAGCTCACATTCAGCAGCTGCGCCTTGCCGTGAAGCTTGAGCGGCATGCTGTCTGCAGGCACAAAGATACAGTCGCCCTTAAAAAAGTTCAGATGGACATCCCTGCCGCTGATGCTGCCGCACCCGTCCACGCACAAAAGACAGTGGAAGGAGTTGCTTCCGGTCTGGAATGTGGCCAGATCACGCTGCACCTCCGTATTCAGCAGCAGACGCTCCACCTGGAAATATTTGCAGCGGGTCAGCAGTTCGCTCGCCGTTCCGTTCTTGTACCTCAATACGCGCATGGGCTGGCGCGGAGAGGCGCTGCTGTTCATATTCATGACCTTTAAGGCTTTCTCCACATGAAGTTCACGCATTTTGCCGTTCTTATCCACACGATTATAATCATAGAGCCTGTAAGTCAGGTTGCTGCTTTCCTGTATCTCCGCTATCAGGCAGCCGGCGCCTATGGCATGCACCGTGCCCGAAGCTATATAAAACAGGTCATTCTTATGTACTTCCACGTGATTTAAGTATTTATCTATATCGCCGGCGCTTATGGCATCGCGCACCTTCTTTTCATCCACCGGCTGGTTAAAACCATATACCAGATGCGTATCCGCTTTTGCATCCAGCACATACCACATCTCAGTCTTGCCCAGGGAACCGTTCTCATAAGCCGCCGCATATTTATCATCCGGATGCACCTGTACGCTCAGATCTTTTTTTGCATCTATCAGTTTTATCAATATCGGAAACGCCCCGCCGGCCACAGCCATCGCATGGGAACCCATGTATTCCGGATGCGCCTTTAAGACCGCGCTCAGCGCCTCACCGGTCTCTGCGGCCACGCTCTCCCCATCCGGATGGCAGCTGCATACCCAGGCTTCAGCAAAGGGCGTGATATCAGCCCCCAGATTAAAATCGTCATTAAGCCGCGATCCGCCCCAGAGATAATCCTTAACTGCGGGCTTTAAAATAAACGGCAGATTTCCTTCACTCTTCATGCTCATAACTCGTACTTATGTTTATCGGAAACGGATATCTCATTTCCAAGCTGCACTTCTATCATCATCAAACCTTCGCTGCCTGCGATCACCGTATGTTTGCAGCCTGCTGCCATCGTGATCACATCTCCGGCCCGCACCGGCTGCTCCATGCCGTCCACAATGGTCCTGCCGGTCCCCGAAATAACTGTCCACACTTCATCGCGGTGATCATGCGAATGATAGTTCATCCTCTGATCGGGCTTTAAGGATACCTTGACGGTCAGCGAACCCGCTTCCACATCAAGCACGCGGTAAGCGCCCCAGGACTTTTCTGCAAACATTATCTGCTGGTCCATGGAATCCACTAGTGGTTTTATGCGTGAACTCAGCTCGATATCGGATACCAGTATGCCCTGCGGACTGGCCGATATCACCAGATCCTTAAGGCCTATGCCCAGTACCGGGATGCCCAGTTCATTGATTATATGGACGTTTTCGCAGGTCTCATCCACCTTGCCGCTGCCTACCACAGGTTCGCCCATGGCTTCGGACAGCGTGGTCCATGTTCCCAGATCCCTCCATTCGCCGGTATATCTCAGCACTTCTATCGAGTGCTCTGCTTCTACCACGGCGTAATCAAAGGATATTTTTTCTATATTGGCGTAGTTATTAAAGAGCTCGGCGTATTCTGCTGTCCCCAAAAGCTCCCTGCTCTTACCCAGCACATAGGAAAGCTTATAGGCAAAAACTCCGGCATTCCACAGCGCGCCGCCTTTGATATACTCCTCCGCCTTCTCTCTGGTAGGCTTTTCCGTATAGGAATAGGCGCTGCCTTCAGGCCTGATATAGCCGTATTTTTCGGAAGGATAGGTGGGCTTTATTCCCATCAGATACAGGTTTTTGTCACCGCTCTCCGCTGCTTTGCACAGATCGCGCACACATTCAAAATACGAAAGCTCCACATAGGGATCCACAGGGCATATCACCACGGCTTCGTTCTCGTCCACGCCCCTTATGTCGTGAAGATAAGCCGTAGCCAGAGCGATAGCCGCAAAGGTATCCCGGCGGCAGGGCTCAACGGAAATACCCACCCCGTCGCCCAGCTGGTTATGAATGGTGGAAACCTGCGATTTGGAAGTCGCTATGGTAACCTCAGAGTCCGGATCCACGGTCTTGATCTGCCTGTAAATGCGCTGGACCATAGACTCGTAGCCGCCGTCTTCCTTTCTGAATATCTTTATAAACTGCTTTGAGCGGATGTCATTGGAAAGCGGCCAGAGGCGCTTTCCCGAACCGCCGGATAATATGATTATGTTCATCAGGCCTGTCCTTCCCGCGAATCTTTTTTAATGGAACGATAACACTTTATCGTAGTCATAGCCGCGATCCGGCGTAAATTCGCGTTTTTTTAACGTAAAGTATACAACAGCATTTTTTCTGAGCAATACGGAAACTGCCGCGCTGCCGTTTTGGCTGCCGGCTATGCAGCTCTGCGTCAAGGGCTGAGCCGCGCCCTTTATCAGCTCCGTTTCTTCGGCCGTAGGATACGCCGGCTCTCCCATATCATGCCAGAGTTTTAAGGGATTGCAGCAGACTTCATCCACGGTCTTCGTTATCAGGGTATAGTCGCCTTCCGCATCCACGGGAAGTATCAGCTCCTTTGTGAGCTCTTCCCCGTCGATATTCCAGAGTATGCCGGCATAGCTGCTGCCGCCGTTCTTTAATATCACGGACTCCGCATCCCTGTGCACGCAATCCCCGCCAAAAAGCTTGAGCTGCTTGTAAAAATAGAACGTCCAAAAGGTCGGCTTGGGGATATTACCCGCTGCCACCATGCCAAAGCCTCCGTGGAAAAGCGAATTCGGAACGCCCTGCTCTTCAAACACATCGCCAAAAGTCCAGTAGGAATAAGTCTCGTTCACGTCTCCCAGCCCCGAAAGCTGTCTGGCCAGATAAGCCGCGTTCAGATTGGTATCATGTATAACTCCCTTGGGCGTATAAGAGGTGCTGAACTCGGTAAGATGTATGGGTGTTCCCTTAAACTCCTCATAGGAATCCACGATATCGCGGGTAGACTGAAGATTTGCAAAGCGCATCTCCTGGTCTTCGAGCTTTGAATAATCATAATGCCCTATGCGCTCGGGGAACTCCACGGTGTAATGATGCCTTGTGATGCGGTCCGGATGTATGCCCTCTTTTTTGCAGAATTCAAGAAAGGCCTTTGTCCATTCCGCATCCTTTACGCCGCAGATGGCGGGTCCGCCCACCTTAAAGCGGCTGTCACATTTCTTGATGGCGTTAAAAGTCTCTTTAAAGAGCTTAAAATACTCTTCCATATCCGCCTTAAACCAGAAGCCCGGAAGGTTGGGCTCGTTCCAGACCTCTATAGGCCAGTCCGTAACTTCCTCTCCGTAACGTCCTTTAAGATGCCCCAGCAGCGCCACTACCATATCCGTCCACCTGCTGTAATCCTTTGGCGGCGTGGTATTGCCCTTCCAGTAAAAAATGGTCTGCGTTCCGCTGGCCAGCTGTCCGGGCATAAAGCCCAGCTCAAGATACGGACGTATGTTAAGCTTGAGATATGCGTCAAAGATGCGGTCGACATAGGTATAGTTATACTCTACCTTGGTCTCGTCATTTTCCTTGTATTCATGATAGATCGACACATCATCCGAAAAAAGTCCGTGCCCCCTGATATAGGAAAAACCTATCATCTTCTGGACATATTCCAGTTCCTTTAAGTACTCCTCTGTTAAAGCAAGCCCCAGTCTGCCGGTTCCCACGCAGTGATCCACATTATTGTTGAACACTGCCCTGTTTGCGGGATCCACTTTGATCTGTACAGTTTTCATACTAACCCCTTTCTTTTAAGCTCCAAAGCTTTAATAATATACTGCCGCCCATCTCATAAAGCCTTAAGCTCTGCTGCCAGTCTGCGAGCTATGCCTTCGGGCTGTCCGTCCTTATCGTTACCGGCTGCCCCTGCGGCGCGCACCCATTCCATTATCTCCGAAACCTCCAGATCTTCCCAGCGGCCGCCGCGTCTTATCTCCACCGGCAGCTTGATATCTATGCCCTTCATGCCTGCAAACAGTTCATCGGGAAAGAAGATCTTTGGTCTTTCGCGCTTCAAAAGCCTCTGCGCAAAGTCCTTTTCCGACACTATAGGCGTATCGTAAAGTATGCCGCCGTTATTATCGCCTATGGAACCCACATAATGGGTATCGGAACCGGCCTGTATCATCAGTCCGTAATGCAGCGCATAGCACAGCGCCGCCAGATTGTCATTTGCGGTATTTGCGGTATTTATTCCTTCGATGCCTTCAATATCCTCTGGATACAGATGGATCTTTTTGATATAATCACGGTCCCTGAACGGATGAGCCTGCATCACTGCGCCTCCGGCTTCATGCACCCATTTGATCATCTCCTCCCTGGTCCAATGCGGAATCGTGGGATGATCGAGCAGGAACTGTTTGTCCACGCCGTAGATAAGGAATTCATCACCTTCAAAGTTCTCTTCGATGCCAAAAAACACTTTAAAGCCTATGGCGTCGCCCGCCCTCTTCGCCTCTTCATAGCCTTTCATATAAGCGTCAACATATTCGGGCCAGGACAGCTCTCTGGACGGTCTGGTGTTTCCGTGAAAAAAATGATCGGTTATGAATATGCCGTCATAACCTCTTTCCTTGAATATGGAAGGATACTCAACGCCCGGAGTACGGCCGCAGGCGCTGCCTTCCACTGTATGCAAATGTGTTTCGTAACGATACATCTTTTTTCTCCTTTATTGCCGCTGCTCTCTATAAGCGATCAGGCAATAAACTATTTTACCAGAAATTGCTTTTTTTAGCCATTGTTTTTAATCTCAAAGAAAAGTATACTTTTATCTTACCATCCACAGCCTGAGGAGCGTGAATGTTAACACTTTTACGGAGCGGAGACAGCAATATGAACAGGAGCATACCCGCAAAACTTCATCTTGGCGATAAGACGCTCATATCGGATATGATCCCTGCCGGGACCGCAGAGATAGGCGACTGGGCTTACGCCTGCTGCAGCTGTCTTAAATGGCTGGCCATACCCTGCAGCATCCGCCGTATCGGCAGGGATGCCTTTTCAGGCTGCACGGCGCTTAAGCAGGTATTCTTTTATTCCGCCGAAGCTTTTAATGCCGCCGGCCTGCCCGCCGGTAAAGACAGCGCCGCAGATATAAGCGCGCAGCTAAACGCGGCGGCTGTGCTTAATTTCCCCGATCCCCTGCCTGCTCTGATCCGTTCCGAATCGTGTTCCGACACAGAGCTTAACACCTGGGACGAAAAATGCCTTATGTACCTGGCCGCAGCCGACGATTCCGGCTTCGCCCCTTTTCTGGCCGGCGGCGAAGAAGACTACAGCGATCACGACGAGCAGCTTAAACAATATATCAAAGAGCGACAGCTTCAAAAAGCCCGCATCATATATATGCGTCTGCTGTCCGAAGCCACAGCCGGTTTTGAGATCGGCCCGGAGTTTAAGCAGAAATACCTGGATTGCCTGCGCTCGGATCCGGAGGCGGTCACACTTCTCAACGATATAGACTCCCACTTCACGCAGGCAGCCGAAATATATGCAAAAGCAGGGCTCCTGAATGCAGAAGCCCTGCCCGTTATACTCGATCGGCTCAGCCCCGACCGCATTGAGATCCGCTCCGCCCTGATATGCGGCGCCCGCGGATCGGTCTTAGGCAGCCTGGCTCTGTAACTCAGCCGGCAGTTTCCTCTGCCAGCAGTCCGGCCAGATAATACAGCAGCGCACACTCATTCTCCTGCCATATGCGCATGCTCCTTCTCACGGCGCATACAAGGTATCCGCATACCCTGTCACGTTTTCTCATCTTTGCCACCATTGCGGATTCAAAACCGTTATCCTTAAGCGTCCTGTAAAACAGCGGCGCGCTCTGTTCTGCTTCGTCCAATATATTCCCGGAAAAAACATCCTCTTTCATAAGCGCGGCGATGTCCGAAGCATCCCCTTCAAAATCCTCTTTCATGGCTGCCTTCAGCCTGCCGTCATCCAGCGAATAATAAATATCCTCGATCTGCAGCATATCGGTAAGCAGACTCATCACGGATCTTAGCTTTTCCCTGAAGCCCTCTGTTTTCTCAACAATGCCCCTGATCCTGCTCATAGCGGTAAATATGCCGATGTTTGCTATTTTTGCTATCTCGATATCTTTATGGATCTTTTCATCATAGATCGTATAGCAGTTGCGCCCCCTGCTCTTGCCAAGATAGAGCATCTTGTCGATCAGCGCGAACAATCCGTTAAAATCCCCTGCGTCCGTCGGAAAAGAAGCAACTCCCACGGTTCCGGTAACATAAGCGGAGCCGTTTTCAAAATCCACCTTGATCCTCAGCGCCCCTGAATCGTTATAAAGCCTTTCGTAAAAAGAGCTTTTATCGGCGCCCTCCGTGTAACGCAGATCGATCAGCAAGAGCTCGTCGCCGCCAAAGCGTCCCACCAGCCCGATATCTTCGGTATACTCCGCCAGTTCACCGGCCACCGTGCACAGCACCTTATCACCGGCGCTGTGGCCAAAGCTGTCGTTGATATACTTGAAATTATCCAGATCCAGCATGGCAAAGGAAAACGGGATATTCTCCCTGATCAGATGGTTCACGAATTTCATGGAATAAGCGCGTGATAATATACCCGTGAGCGGATCAAGTATCTCATCCAGCGGCACATCGTCAATAAGCTTATCAAAAAAGGAATATTTTCTCAGATCGGCCAGCGTATATACCACCTGCGCACCGTCCAGGCCATTCTTCCGCCTTATCACATCCGTGACATCCACAAAGCTGCCCACCAGGCCTATGATCCTGTCGCCGTCATACAGGGGCCGCTTAGAGGCTATGATGTCACGCTCTTCACCCCTCATGATGCATCTGCCCTGAACCTTGTAGGTGCTCCTGCCTGACAGTACCCTGAGCTCATCCTGCTTAAAAGGCTCTGGATCGGAATGCCAGCCCATATCCTCATCGGTCTTCCCCAGCAGCACATCCGCGGACTCAAAGCCGTAATAATCCAGGAAAGCCTGATTTACTCCCAAAAAGCGCCTTTCCTTATCCTTCCAGAATACGCAGTCCTGGGAGGTATTTATTATACTGTCAAAAAGATCAACCGTCATTTCCATATGCTGTCTTTGCCTCCTTAGTCCCAATCTCGAAATGATTGATCCTGCAGTCTCTTACATCTTTCCAAGCAAAAACCGGGTCCTTTTTCCCGCTTACATTGCTCCGTCTTTTTTTAATACCACTCCGACAGTCTTCATCAGTATTCGCAGATCCAGCCCTATCGACCAGTTCTGGATGTACTCCGTATCAAGACGCACCACTTCTTCAAAATCGGTGATGCTGCTGCGGCCGCTCACCTGCCAGAGCCCCGTTATCCCCGGCTTTGTGGCCAGGCGCGCGCGGTGATGGTACTTGTACTTCTCCCATTCATCTTCCGTGGGAGGTCTGGTGCCCACCAGGCTCATCTGCCCTGCAAGCACATTAAAAAACTGCGGAAATTCGTCAAGGCTGCTGCGCCTTAAGAATTCGCCTATGCCAGTCACCTTCTTGCCATCCACTATCCTGTTGCCGATGATGCGGGGGTCGAAATCCATCTTGAACATCATGCCGTCGCTCACACGGTTCTGCTCCATCAGTTCTTTCTTTCGCTCCTCCGCATCCATATACATGGTACGCAGTTTATAACAGGTAAAACGCTTGCCGTTCAGACCTATGCGCTTCTGCTTAAAAAGCACGGGTCCCGGCGATTCCTTCTTTATCGCAGGGGCAGCTATCAGCATGATGATCAATGCAAAGAAACTGCCGATCAGTCCGCCGACCACATCCAGGCATCTCTTCATCATGTACTGAAGGGGAGATGCATAATTAAAGGTGGTGGTGAATACCTTATATCCGCCCACCTTCTCTATGATGGTCTTTGAGCCAACGCTTGAGATGGGTATGCGTATATGTATGGGAATGGACATCTGACGGCAGCGTTCAATGAACAGCGCCAGTTCCGACCCCTTCATCTTCTCGGCTCCGCCCGTTTTATAATCGGTTTTTGAAAAAGTGCCTATGCTGTCTCCGATGAAATTATCTATGCTCCTCGAAAGCTCCGTGCTGTATATTTCCATATCCGTGCTGCGGTCGGGGAAGATAAAAACCTCATCCACCCATTCGCGGCAGATGTATTCAGCGGCGTTTTCCATATCCGCCACCACCTTGAGACCGGCTATCTCTTCTCCCACAGCCTTTCTGTTGATCAGCACCAGCCCGCTGTAGATAAAGTGGTCCGCCTCACTGGCGTTCTTTACCACCTCTTCAACCACAGACTCATCCGCGACCAGGATCATATTCTTTTTCTGCTTGCGGCCCTTGCCCGCCGCCAGCACCACAGGTTTCCACAGCAGCCTTACGGGATATCCCAGCAGGAAATGGAAGCCCGCCGTAAGGAAGATCAGTATACGGCTGTAAAAAGCTCCCTGCTGTACCGAAAAAAGATAGATGCTTATGCCCGCAAAAACCAGCAGCACCTGCTTTGTGGTCTGTGAGAACTCACGGTAAAGCCCGCGGCTCATAACATTGTGCATGGTATTAAAAATCGAAGATATAAGAAAATCAACTACCGCAAAGGCCACGGCAAGATGCAGATACGGCCCTTCAAAATAGGGCAGCCCCCAGCCGCGCCTGATACGGATGATATAGGCAAGAATAAAAGCGAGCTGCAGCACCGCTTCATCCCAGAGTATAAAATCTATATGTTTAAGCCAGCCCTGATTCCTGCGCTTATACATCCTGTCTTTTCCCCCAAAGCCCGATCCGTTTTTGGGAATCTTTCTCATCATCGCCGCAGCGCGGCTTTTATGATAAAAAATGAAAGGCAGTCTGCCCGGCGCTTACAGGCACTCATCCCCGCCGACGGCTTACCCCAAGATACTGTCTATTCGTATATCCCATTTGAAGTGTAGTGTATCACAGAGAGCCCTAAATTGCAATAATTTAGACTGATCCCGCCTGATGAAAGCCACCCACGGCAGCAACAAAAAAGGATCCGTCTTCTGTGACAGATCCTTTTTGATTTGTTTTGGATTTACGGAATCATTCCGCCGGCATTTCTTCGTATGCCTTCAAAATCCTGCGCTGCAGCTCATCGCGTGTCTGCGAATTGATAGGATGGGCTATATCCTTATAAGTCCCGTCCTGAGCCTTTCTGCTAGGCATTGCAATAAACAGACCGTGATCGCCCTCGATTACCTTGATGTCATGTATCACAAAGCAGTCTTCAATCGTGACGGAAACAACAGCCTTCAGCTTGCCCTCCTTGTCCACCTTGCGGGCTCGTACGTCTGTGATGGTCATGTTTCCTATCTCCTTTCCTTAAGGCCGCCTCCCCAATAGCATGCCCTAGTTTGAAACTGTCAGATCACATATCGTTCGTTCTTCTCAACTACGATCTTTATCCCATCCTCTCCTTTGTGTGAAGAATTGGCGCGTATTGTCCCGCGGGCTTCTACGATGCAATTCTCAATGTAAGTGTTGTCGCCGATATAGACATCGTTCAAAATAATTGAATTTTTGATCGTACAGTTGTTCCCCACAAATACCTTCTTGAAAATGACGGAGTCCTCCACGGTGCCGTTAATGATACTGCCACTTGCTACCAAGCTGTTCTTCACACTAACCCCCACATTGTACTTGGCAGGCGGCAGGTCATCTATCTTTGAGTAGATATCCGGATATGTCTTGAAGAAATATCTGCGGATATCCGGATTAAGGAAATCCATGTTTGTATCAAAGTAATCCTTGATCGTGGAAATGTTTTTCCAATAATCCGTCATCTTGTATGCATAGATCCGCTTGATGTCCTTATAACGAATGAGGATGTCGTTAACAAAGTCATAGCGGTTCTCCTGGGCAGCTTTTTCTATCATCTCCACCAGCTGACGGCGGCGGATTATATAGATACCGCATGAAATGGTATTTGAGCTGGCCTTTACAGGTTTCTCCTCGAACTCCGTGATACGTCCGTCCATGTCAGTCTTCACGCAGCCGAAACGCTCAACATTTACATTATTACCCACTTCCTTACATACTACCGTAATATCAGCCTTTTTGTCAATATGATATTCAAGAACCTTGTTATAATCCATTTTATACACACAGTCCCCGGATGCAATAACTACATACGGTTCATGGCTGTCTTTGATAAACTCAAGGTTCTGCGCGATGGAGTCCGCAGTGCCGCGGTACCAGTCAGAATTCTCTACTGTTCTGGTAGGCGTAAAAACATACATACCGCCCTGTTTGCGGCCGAAATCCCACCACTTTGATGAGCTCAGATGCTCATTTAAGCTGCGGGCGTTATCCTGGGTCAGCACCGCTACCTTCTGTATATGCGAATTGGTCATATTGCTGAGCGCAAAATCAATGCTGCGATAACTGCCTGCCACGGGCATTGCAGCAACGGCGCGGCGTGTTGCCAGTTCTCCCATCCTGCTGTTCTTCATACCGCCGCCGGCAAGGATTATACCCATTGCTCTCATATCAGTTGCCCTCCTTTATCAGAGATTTACCGCCGGCAAGCATCTTATCGGGATAATCTGCAGTTTCCGTCTTACCGAAGATCACGGTATTCTTTCCTATGGTAACTCCGGCAGGAACCACTGTATGCTCGCCTATGCAGACCAGACCATGATTGTAGATGCGGGGATCGGTCTCGTTCTCCACTTCATCGCCTATGCCGGTCCTTACTCCGTCTTTTATCACGGTATTCTCTGCTATGATGGTCTTGTTGATCTCGCAGTTCTCTCCTATAACGGTATCATTCATTATAATGGAATCGCGGATCACCGTACCCTTTCCTATCTCAACATTGCATCCGATGATGGAGGAATAAACCTCACCGTATACGGAAGCGCCTTCACCTATCAGGCTGCGCTCCACCACGCCCTCGGAAGAGATGTACTGGGGCGTAAGGGTATCGGACTTGGTATATATCTTCCAATACTCTTCATAAAGATTGAATTCGGGAACGATGTCGATAAGCTCCATATTGGCTTCCCAATATGAATGCAGCGTACCTACGTCCTTCCAGTAACCGTTATACTCATATGCATAGATCGGTGACTGGTTCTGATGACAATAAGGTATAACATGCTTGCCGAAATCCAGCGCCGGCTGATCAGCCTTTGCTACCAGCGCATCCTTTAACGTCTTCCAGTTAAAGATATATATACCCATTGATGCAAGATTGCTGCGGGGCTTCTCGGGTTTTTCCTCAAAGTCCACGATCTTGCGGTTTTCATCGGTTATGACTATGCCGAAGCGCTTTGCTTCTTCGATTGGTACGGGCATTACCGCCAGGGTGACTTCGGCTCCGTTGGCCTTGTGGAAGTCGAGCATTACTTCGTAATCCATCTTATATATGTGATCGCCCGAAAGGATCAGCACATAATCCGGATTAAAGCTTTCCATATAATCCAGATTCTGATAGATGGCATTGGCCGTACCTGTATACCATTCGCTGTTGGTGCTCTTCTCATAAGGAGGCAGAACAGTTACGCCGCCCACATTCCTGTCAAGATCCCAGGGGATTCCGATTCCGATGTGCGTATTAAGGCGCAGCGGCTGATATTGCGTAAGCACGCCCACCGTATCCACGCCGGAATCTATGCAGTTACTGAGCGGGAAATCGATTATACGGTATTTTCCGCCAAAAGAAACTGCGGGCTTTGCGACTTTTCTGGTCAGTACTCCCAGCCTGCTGCCCTGACCACCGGCCAAAAGCATGGCTATCATTTCTTTTTTTACCATAAAAATCACCTCTATGCATGTATTTTTGTAACCCTGTTGTGTATTATAGCACAAAAAATCGTATAAGTGAACGATTTTTTTCTAAGATTTTAACAAAAGGACAAAATCTTATCTGTGTTTATGCACAAAGCACGTGGAAAGATACCGTGATTTATTTGGCAAATTTTAGGATGATTTACATAACTCCGAGTTATAATATCTGCTATAATATATGAAACGATCAAACAAGCGGAGGATAATACCGATGTATACCCTTGATTTTACCACTCCCGTCCATGTTCATTTTCTGGGCATAGGAGGCATAAGCATGAGCGGCCTGGCCATGATACTGCTGAGTGAAGGCTTCAGCGTATCCGGTTCCGATATGAAAGAGTCCGCCCTTATAAGCGAACTGCGCGAAAAAGGCGCAGAAGTCATGATAGGCCAGAAGGCGGAAAACATAAGCGATGACATAGATCTGGCTGTTTACACAGCCGCCATCTCCGACGATAACGAAGAGATAATGGAAGTGCGCCGCAGGGGTATCCCCGAATTGTCACGCGCGCAGCTGCTTGGCCAGATGATGAAGAATTATAAGATCCCCATCAATATTGCCGGCACCCACGGAAAGACCACGACCAGCTCCATGATCTCTGAGATACTTATGCACGCAGAGCTGGATCCCACGATCACCATAGGCGGCATGTTAAAGAGCATAGGCGGCAATCTGCGGATAGGCGGCGGTGAATACTTTGTAGCGGAGGCCTGCGAGTACACCAACAGTTTTCTTTCGTTCTTCCCCCGCATGGAGATCATACTGAATATAGAAGAAGACCATCTGGACTTCTTTAAGGATATAGACGATATACGCGCATCCTTCAGGCGCTTTATGGAGCTGCTGCCGCAGGACGGCTGCCTTATAATAAACGGCGGCATCGACAGACTCTCCGACCTGACCGGAAACGTAAAATGCCCCATCATCACCTACGGCGCGGATCCTTCCTTTGACTATCATCCGGAGGATATCTCTTTTGACGGGCTGGGCCGCGCGCGCTACAGCTGCTGCCACGCCGGCGAGCGTTTCGAGGTGTCGCTGGGCGTTGTGGGCATCCATAATGTATATAATTCCCTGGCTGCCATAGCTCTCTGTGACAGGCTGGGCATCGAACGCTCCACCGTTCTGGAAGCGCTTAAGGCCTTCAGCGGTACCGACCGCCGTTTTTAAAAGAAGGGCGAACTGCACGGCATAACCGTCATGGATGATTACGCCCACCACCCCACCGAGATAAAAGCAACCCTGGCAGCTGCAAAGAACTATCCGCACAAAAAGCTCTTCCTGGTCTTCCAGCCCCATACATATACCCGCACCAAGGCGTTTATGAATGAATTTGCCGAAGCCCTCTCCGCGGCTGACGAGATCCTGCTGACGGATATATATGCGGCCCGCGAAAAGAACACCATAGGCGTTTCTTCAAAGGACCTGGCGGATCTGATGGAAAAGAACGGCTCCAATGTACATTATTTCCAATACTTTGACGATGTGGAGACCTATCTGCTGGGCCACTGCGAAGCCGGAGACCTGATCCTGACCATGGGCGCAGGCGATGTATATACCATCGGTGAGAAGCTTTTGGGACAATAATTTGTCAACAAAATTATGTTCATAACTTTTGGCTTTTTTAAGACAAAAATCGTCATCTCAACATGCTTATCCACATAATCCACAAGTCCGCAAAGCCCCATTGTATATGGACTTGTGGATTCCGTCTATTGATTTTAATCCCTTAAGTGCTATACTTTCCTATGCGATCCCAAATAAAAGAGAATAATGATATGGACGGAATTTTAAATGGATGCTATCAGGCTTAATATGGGCGGCAGCAGTAATATTACTCTGCTCTCCAACGATTTTATAGATAACTACATGAAAGACGCTAACGACATGCAGATAAAGCTGTATCTTTATCTGCTGCGCACTCAGTCTGCAGGCCGCGCAGCCGGAATACCCGAGCTCGCTGATTTTCTCAATTATCCGGAAAAGGATATAGAGCGCGCCCTGCGTTACTGGGAAAGTAAGGGTGTAATAGAATTGGATTCCCCCTCCGAAACTCAGACTGCCCCCGTAAAGCAGTCTTATACTATCGAAATGCTCAAGGCTTTCAAAAAGTCTCCGGATACTTCATGGCTTATCACAGCGCTGCAGCAGTATACCGGGCGCCCCGTGGCTCCCAGTCAGATCAGCAGCCTTCTTTATATGTACAGCACGCTTCATATGTGCCCTTCTCTCATCGATTATCTCATGCAGTACTGCATCGAATGCGGTGAAGACAGCACCCGTTATATGGAAGACACCGCCAGATACTGGACCGAGCTTGGCATCACCACCACCGACCAGGCTGGCGCTGTCCTGACCGATAATGTATTTGTCCAGCTCCGCAACGATCTCTTTCGGAGTCATATTGTATAAATCACTCATTTTCAGACCTCCTTACAGCTTCTCGATGGAAATGATCGAGGAAGCCTGCAACCGCGCGGTTACCGCTGTCGAAAACAACCGCCCCGCCTATGCGGAAGGCATACTTAAACAGTGGCACGAAAAGAACATCCGCACCCTTGATGAAGTACGCATAGCCGACGAGACTTTCCGCAGCGCCCGCTTTGCCCGTAACACAAAGCCCGCCAACGAATCTCTCTTCGCTCCTTCCTCGAAGGACAGCACCTTCTGCAATATCGAGCAGCATGATTACGACTTTGAGGAATTAGCCCGCCAGCTTGCCGGCAGAAAGAACTGAGTGCATGGGACTTACCAATTTAGAATATGACAAGATAAAGCGCATATACGATGACCGCAGGATGAGGAATGAAATGCTGCTCATGGAGCGCAGACAGGAAGTTTATTCCCGCATCCCTGCTTATAAAGCACTTGAAAACGAAACGGCAGATATATCCATGGAGTGCAGCCGCACTCTCATAAACCTGCAGGATCCGCAGGCGCGCAAGGCCGAGACCGACAAACTCCACGCCCGCCTTCTGGATATACGCATGGCTAAAAGAAAGCTTCTTGAAGAGAACGGCTATTCACGCGATTATCTGGATGCGATATATACCTGCCCCAGATGCAGGGATACCGGTTTTGCGGACGGCGAAAAATGTTCCTGCTTCAAGCAGCTGGAACTGGAACCCTTATATGACGGTTCCCGTATCAAAACCCTGCTCATGCAGAACAACTTCTCTCTTCTTTCCTATGAATATTATAAAGATCAGGATCTGAAGAATTTCTCCGACGCGGTAAAAACCTGCGAGGAGTTCATCAAAAATTTTGACTCCGATCATAAAAATCTGCTGTTCTACGGCACGGTAGGCACGGGAAAATCCTTCCTTTCCTGCTGTATTGCAAAAGAATTGCTTGACAGAGGCCGTTCTATAATATATTTTAGTGCGCAGCAGCTTTTCCAGAGTATATCCTCGCATTTTTACGATAAGGAAAAGGATGAGCTGAACAGCCTGTATGAGCGCATATACGGCTGCGACCTTTTGATAATTGACGATCTGGGTACCGAAATGGTCAATGAATTTACACGGACCCAGCTCTTTACCGTTTTAAACGAACGCGCGCTCAGGCGCAAAAGTCTGGTCATCTCTACGAATCTTAACCTTGAAGAGATAAGGCGCGCATATTCGGATCGTATATTCTCCCGTCTGACAGACAACGGGCTCTTCTGCCATCTGACAGGCCGGGATATAAGAATACAAAAGAAGCTGGAAAGCGAATACAAAAAGCCAAATTAAGAAAGAGAGGATCATCAATATGGCAGTGCTTAAAGACGAAGTACGCAACCTTGATACCATCCCTGTCGGCACGCTGGGTATCATTCCCCTGGAAAGCTGCCGCGAACTGGGAGAAAAGGTGGACTACTATCTTGTAAAATGGCGTACGGAGCGTGAGAACGAGCACGCGGATACATTAGCATTTACCGGATACAAACGTGACAGTTACATTTTAAAGGCAGAAGTTCCCCGTTTCGGATCCGGCGAAGCAAAGGCTATAATGCTGGAATCCGTCCGCGGCCATGACCTCTATATAATGGTGGATGTCTGCAACTACAGCATGACCTATTCACACTTCGGCCGCACGGCGAGCATGTCTCCCGACGACCACTATCAGGACTTAAAGCGTGTTATCGCAGCTCTGGGCGGAAAGGCAAGACGAATCACCGTTATCATGCCCTTCCTTTACGAAAGCCGCCAGCACAAGCGCAGCGCGCGTGAATCACTTGACTGCGCCATCGCTCTTCAGGAGCTGGTGAGCATGGGCGTTGAGAACATCATCACCTTTGACGCTCATGACCCCCGCGTACAGAACGCGATACCTTTAAGCGGCTTTGAGACAGTCCAGCCTGCTTATCAGTTTGCAAAGGCTCTCTGCCGCAATATCAAAGACCTGCAGATAGATGCGCAGCACATGATGGTCATCAGCCCCGATGAGGGCGCCATGAGCCGCGCCATTTACATGGCAAACGTTATGGGTCTGGATGTGGGCATGTTCTACAAGCGCCGCGATTACTCAAAGGTAGTAAACGGCCGCAACCCCATCGTAGCTCACGAATTCCTTGGCCAGGATGTTGAAGGCAAGGATATGATAATCATCGATGATATGATAGCATCCGGCGAGAGCATGCTGGAAGTTGCACGCGAGCTCAAAAAGAGAAAGGCAGCCCGTATCTTCTGCTTCGCTACCTTCGGCCTTTTCTCCGGCGGTCTGGAAGCTTTTGATAAGGCTTATGCCGACGGACTCATCGACCGTCTGCTCACCACCAACCTGATCTATCAGTCTCCCGAGCTGTTAAAGCGCGACTGGTACATCAGCTGCGACCTGAGCAAGTATATAGCATATATCATCGATACACTCAATCATGATACCTCGATAAGCGATCTGCTCGATCCCAGTGAGAGAATACAGAATCTGCTTACCAAATATAAAAAGGAGCAGGCCGGGGAAGCCTGATAACAAATTCCCTGTGAGTTCGAAACCATCCTCACATTAAACAAAACTAAGGAGAATAAAATGAAAGAAAAAAAACAGATCAAGTATCTTGTTGAGGGCGCTATCATTGCCGCCCTCTATGTCGTGCTTACCGAGATAGCAAACCTGGCCGGTCTGGCCAGCGGCGTTATCCAGGTACGTCTGTCGGAAGCTCTTACCATTCTTCCGCTTTTTACAAATGCTGCAGTTCCCGGTCTCACCATCGGCTGCGTGCTGGCTAATATCCTGACCGGCTGCGCCATGTGGGACGTGGTATTCGGCAGTCTGGCCACCCTGCTGGGCGCCGTGGGCACCTATCTCATCGGCCGCTATGTCAAAAACAAAGACATAAAAATATGGACGGCACCTCTGCCGCCCATTATCTCAAATACGCTTATAGTTCCCTGGGTCCTGTACCTTGTATATCAGATGGAAGGCACAATTCCCTTCTTCATGCTCACCGTGGGTATCGGCGAAGTCATCTCCGCAGGCATTCTTGGACTGATGCTCTACTTAGCGCTCCGCCCCCACGCAAAGAAATTATTTGCTTAAACCCAGAGCTTTTCAGGATATACACCCTGCTCCTTTAACTTCTGTATGGACTCCATCACGAAAGGCTTGTCTTCTTTATAAGTGACACCAAACCACTTATCTTCGGAAGACAGGACCTTAACGGAGGCCTTTTTCTCATTCACCATGCGGCCTACCTCGATAGGGATAAAGCACTCGCTCTTAAGAGGATTCTTATCCATCTCTTCCTTAAAGAAACGGTCCATTGACGCTTCCAGTTCGGTAAATACTTCCGGCTGCAGGCCCCACATATTCATGGATACCAGCGTATTGATATCGATATCTGTCCAGCTGGCTCCGTCATCCTGCGTATAACGCGCTCCGTTTGCAGTCTTTTCTATCTTTGTAAGTTCTTCGATATGTGTAAGATACTGCTTATCATCCATGCGGCAGCACCCTCTTGCCACACTGCCGTGTTCTGTAAGAGTATTCTTGAGCTGATAGCCCACCATGCAGAAAGGCAGAAGTCCGGGTTCGGAAGCCACGGGATTCTTAAGGAAATCCACCAGAGTCTTATATGCGCTCACGCCATAATAATCATCCGAATTGATGACTGCAAAGGGTTCCTTAACCACATCCTTGCAGCAAAGGATAGCATGAGCCGTACCCCAGGGCTTAACACGGCCTTCAGGGATCTTAACCCATGAAGGTATCTTGTCCTGCTCCTGGAACACATACTCAACTTCTGTATGCTTTGAAACCGCATCGCCTATGCACTCGCGGAAATCCTGCTCTATCGATTTTTTGATAATGAACACTACCTTGCCGAATCCTGCCCGCAGCGCATCATAAATGGAAAAATCTATGATCTTGTGTCCTGCCTCATCTATGGGGTCTATCTGCTTTAATCCGCCGTAGCGGCTCCCCATGCCTGCCGCCAGCAGTACCAAAGTAGGTTTATTTGCCATAATGTCACCCTCCGTGTATGTAGATTTTCTCTTATGATAACACTAAACACGATGCACTTCAAGATAAGGCCGACGCCCCGCCCCCCATTCTGATATTTTTGGTCCGTATGAACGCATATGCAGCCTTTATAAAGTATCAATATCCCCTTGACATAGTATTGAATACTATGTTACATTGTCATCATAAATATTACTTATTTTTCAGGTGATAAAAATGGAAAGAAAAATGCTTAAATTCGGCGTAACAGATACATCTTATGAGATAATGACCGACTCCTCCAGCAATCTGACCCAGGATCTGCTGGATAAGTACCGCATAAAAATGATAAGCTATATAAGCAATGTAGGCGGCAAAGAGTTTCCCTGCTTCGATCCCGAAAGGGACGAGGCCGAGGCAGGACACAGATTCTACGATGCCATGCGTGAAGGTGTGGATGTACAGACCACTCTCATCAACATGGCCCGCTTTACGGAATTCTTCGAGCCCGTATTAAAGGCAGGCCGCGACATTCTTTTTGTATGCATGTCCGGCGGTCTCACAGGAACCGTTCAGGCAGCCCGCCTGGCTGCAGAGGATCTTATGGAAGAATACCCGGATCGACGCATCATCTGCATCGATTCTCTCTCCGCCTCCCTGGGTGAGGGTATTCTGGTACTTAAGCTTTCAAGACTCCGCGCTGCCGGAGCCACTCTGGACGAAGCTGCCGCATATTACGAGCGTAAAAAGCTTAAAATGAACCATATATTTACCGTAGGGGATCTTAAATATCTTAAGAAAGGCGGACGCATTTCCTCTGCCGAAGCTTTTATCGGCAATCTGCTCTCCATCAAGCCCATCTTAAAGGCCAATGATGAAGGAAAGATCGTTATCCACGATAAAGTGCGCAGCCGCCGAAGGGCGCTGGATTATCTGGTAGACATGACCAAATCCCGCATCAGTGATCCGTCCCGGCAGATAATAGGCATAGCCCACTGCGACGCCCCCATGGAAGCCGAATATATCGCAACCCGTTTTAAGAAAGAACTGGATGTGCAGGATGTGATCGTCCGCTATTATGACCTTTGCACGGGATCTCATGTAGGCCCGGGCACTATCGCCATTTTCTTCATGGGCGATAACCGCATGGAGAGCGCATCCGGCAAGGAAGGCGGAGCAAGGCTGGCTTGACCCGGCCGGCAAGTCCCATATATAAGCGCATCAAAAAAGACACCCTCCGTGGTGTCTTTTACTTTACCTTCTTAATCTTCCAGTCTCTCACTTACCAGTGCATTGGCCCTTGAGATGTGCTTGAGCACTTCACGGATCATCTGTTCCCTGCGCGGAAGCCTTCTGCAGCACAGCAACGCTTCACTCAACGCCTCCGGCACATCATACAGCTCCAGGAAATCCCTCAGTTCGCGCCTGTCGCTGCTGCCGTTCTGATCCTCAAAAAACTCCGTTATCTCCAGCGCCTCTTTATCAGAGAAGCCTTCCTCCAGAAGCAGCTCATATACATCCTCTATCACCAGCAGCGGGTAACGCTTGAACCAGCGCTCGCGGTATACGCGTCCACGCACCCCGTATTTTGCATGCAGCATGGTCACTGCATCGCACATCTGCCAGAAATTACCGGGTCTTAATTCCTCCATAATGGAACGCGCCCGGTCACTGCTCTGTATCTCCCAAAGATCTTCCCAGGATAGTCTGCGGAAATCTCCCGGATCCACCCCGGCTTCCTTTAAAAGCTCATTTATCCATGTGGAATTGATGCAAAGAGCCATATAGCCCTGCCCGAAACCAAGATCGCGGATAATGAAACGATATCCCCTGTTCCTCACAAAACTGTACTCCCCTATCAATGCGGCCATCGGGAGACGATCCCGACTATGTCACAACATCTGGTGTCATACCTGTAAGCTGACCCACGTTGTCTATTATACACCTTTTTTCTGAAAATGGTAGTCTTTTTTTCTATATTTTGTGTATTATTTTTCGCCGGAGCACATCTTGTTGAAAATGGCTTAAAATAAAGGGCTGCGAGATCTCAAACTCCCGCAGCCCGCATAAATACAATATCTTGTGTCAGTCTAAGCCTTTATTTGCCGTAACCGTCAGGGTTATTCTTCTGCCAGTTCCAGCTGTCCGCGCACATTTCCCTGATACCGCGCTCGGCCTTCCAGCCCATCTCCCTGAATGCCTTTGAAGGATCGGAATAATTCTCCGCGATATCGCCGGGGCGGCGGGGGCAGATCTTATAAGGTATCTTCACTCCCGAAGCTTCCTCAAAGTTCTTAACTATTTCCAGCACGCTGTATCCTTTGCCGGTGCCCAGATTATATACTGCCAGGCCGCATTTTGCTTTTATCCTGTCCAGAGCCTTAACATGACCGACAGCCAGATCAACCACATGGATGTAATCGCGTACGCCCGTGCCGTCCGGCGTGGGGTAATCATCGCCATAGACATTAAGGTAGGGACGCTTGCCCACTGCCACCTGCGTGATGTAAGGCAGGAGGTTTAAAGGAATGCCGTTGGGATCCTCCCCTATCTTGCCTGAGGGATGCGCGCCAATGGGATTGAAATATCTCAGCAGCACTATGTTCCATTCGGGATCTGCCTTCTGTATATCCGTAAAGATGGTCTCCTGCATCGACTTGGTCGAGCCGTAAGGATTGGTGCACCACTTTTTGGGCGTCTCTTCGTTTACGGGCACGCTGTCCGGATCGCCGTATACGGTCGACGAAGATGAGAATATCAGATTCTTAACCCCATGCTTTCTCATCACATCAACCAGGATGAGGGTGCCGCTGATGTTGTTTTCGTAGTACTCCCAGGGCTTTTCACAGGATTCGCCCACAGCTTTGAGCCCTGCGAAATGTATGCAGCCTTCGATGCTTTCTTTATTAAAGAGCTCTTCAAGGCCCTCCCTGTCCCTGATGTCCAGTTTATAAAACTTTACGGGCTTTCCTGTGATCTCTTCCACTCTCTTAAGAGCTTTCTCCGTAGAATTGACCAGGTTATCTATTACAACCACATCATAACCTGCATTCTGGAGCTCCACTACTGTGTGGCTCCCTATAAATCCGCTGCCTCCGGTTACCAGTATTGACATTTTTTCTCCTCCTTATATGTTCCCTTCTTATGACTCACATCTGGTGCTTGACTACCTGATACTCATCGCCCGCTTTGAAATAAGGGCATTCACTGGCGCCACGGCTCAGGACATGATATGCATCATCCTCATCCAGCTCCATGATGCAGCCGTATTCGTCAAACTCCTCATCATATTCATAATACATGCACTGCTCACAACTGCCTTTCATCATATCACTCCTTTTCGCGCGTCCGGCACATACTGCCGTGTATAGATCACCAG
>CADAHD010000019.1 GCA_902787595.1 uncultured Lachnospiraceae bacterium | reverse complement strand
GGGATGTCAGTTTATCATAGCTACGCATTCTCCCTTTTTGCTGGGTACTCTGAACGCAAAGATATACAATATGGATACTTATGATTACAGGATAAGCAGATGGTCCGAATTGGAGAATGTGAGATACTTTTATGAGTTTTTCAAAAAACACGAAAGGGATTTTTGCTGAAAATAACAGGGCCGGAAGAGGTAATAAACATGGGAAACCGGTGAGATTCCGTCTCAATAAATAATGAGTCTGAAAACAGTCACGGGCGGACAGGCAAAAGAAACGGGGATTATGATTTAAGTGTATAAATATGCTGTAATATGCTATAATCCGATATTGAAAACAAGCAAACCCTGAGCGGACAAACAAAATGCCGTAGTTGGATTTAAGAAAAAGAGGGAGATAGTTGTGAAAAAGAAAATCGTAAAAATGATCATTATGATGTCGGCTGTTACAATGCTGGCGGCCTGCACGAATAACGGAGGGAAAAGCCGCGGTCCGTATACCGAGCCGGATGAAGTAAGCGAAACGCCGGATAAGCCTGCAAAGCCTACGCCTGCAGATCCTGAGCCGGCAATCGATCCCGAGCCGGAAATAACCGGCCCGGAGCATATTTTTGAAGATGAGTTCAAAAACGGTGAAGTAGAGGGGCAGGGCACGCATTTCATCCGCGTGGGCCGCAAGGTATACTACCGCGTGCTGGCCAACGACGGAATGGAAGAGACAGCCCTTTTCGGGGAATTTCTGAATAATGAAAAAATAGGAGTGGCATCCGAGCTCTGGGTCTACGATCTTGATACCACGCGCTATGATAAGGTGATGGATATAGATGGCGTCGGCGAGCTCTATGCGGGCGTTCAGGGCCTGTTCATTTCTGACGGCATGAATAAGATATCTGTCATCGATCCGCTAAACAAGACGCAGACACCGTATGCAGAAGGAAGCATTATCAAAGATGTTTCCGATGACGGAACGCTTCTTATGATAACAGGTTATGATCCTGCCAATTGCCAGCATGGCCAGATATGCAAGGACGGAGAGTATATATGCCATACATCGGAAGCTAACAGCAGTCTTACTTTCTTCGGGCTGGCAGGGGACAACATGATAGCGCTCTATCATAAAAACGAATCCGATGAATATCAATTGGTTTCCTATCATCATAATATCATGACTATCCTGGGTGAACTTACTCTGCCCGGAGATGTTATGTGGCCTTATCCCGAGCTGATAGAGTATATTGCAGAGGGCGATCAGGTATATCTTACTCTGGGTTATTATGAAGGGACAGGGCATTTCCTCACCACCTGGGATGCATACAGCATGACGGCAGGAGTAAGAGACAGCCTTGTATTGCTTGATAAGGAAGATCATGACTTTACCGGTGATGAGATGACAGAGCCGAAGATGCTGATCGATAACGGCGAAGTGGACTTTTACAAAGTGGTGGGAAATGAACTGGGGCTCAGCAATGAATACTACGGGGATCTGATCTATCATGACGGTCCTTACGGAGCAACGGTGCTGGCCGAATATCTTATAGATGAAATGGATACTGAATCCTGGGTGAATAAAATGCTGGAGGGCGTTGTACTCGATGATACGGCTTTTGTTATTACTTCTTTCGGGCATCATATACCTTCGCAGGATATAGGCTGGAGATATGCTTATTCTCCGGAAAGCCTCACTTACATGGCTGTTCCTTTCGGTCCTGATGCGGAAAGAAATGAAGACGGAGTGCCGAAGGATCGCATATACCTGAATACCGTCTCACCCTGTTATGTTGATAAGGACGAAGTGGCTGCTCTTGCCGGCAGTGACTGGGACTTTTATTCCTATGAGGTCGAGGGTCAATACGAACTCGCATTATACGGCACTTATGGGAGACATCTGCATTTTGAAGATAACGGTGATATCACCATGACAGTGGAAAACAGGGTCGACAATACAAGTCAGACTTATACGATAAAGCGCAAGGACGATCCGGATTACGACAGTTATTATATAAATTATGAGCTTGATAATAACGGAAAGAGCCCGGAGCATTGGGTGCTTGTTCGTCTGCTTGACGGGTATCTGGAGTTCTCTGTCGACTGGACTTATGATGACGGAACATTTGGCGGCGCGAATTATGTCTTCCAGCCGGAATCCAACGGCTGAGCCGGATCAATAAAAAACCGGGGCTGTGGATCAGGGAATCACCCAATTCACAGCCCTTTTTTTATCTTTACATACTCTCATATAAATGCTATCATATCGTCACTCTGAGAAGGCACATATTTTTATCATGCCCTTATGCTCCGTTAAAATCTCTTCTTGAAGGCAGAGGAGGTTTCCGCTTACCGTGAAGGCCGGGATACGAAACATAGGGCTAAGTATAAGGAGAGTGCCTATTTATGAAAAGAAAAACTTTAAAGGAATTAAACCTTATCGATGACTTTCTGATGAACTGCATAGCAGTCGATCCGGAGGTCGCAGAACCCTGTTTTAAAAGAATACTGTCCGTTCTGCTGCAAAGGGACATAGGAAGTGTACATGTGGTTGCACAGGCTATCAAAAACATGTTAAACTATATCCAGAAGAGCGTTGAGGAAAATGTGGCAGATGAAGCAACCGGTGAGATAGATCGTTATGTAAAACATGTAAAATCGAAACCTGAGTTGGAGGAGGGCGTTATGACTCTTGGAGATTATTTTGATCAGGAAAGATTAGATGCAAAAATAGAAGATATACTGGAATTACTTGAAGAAACAGGGCCGGTTCCGGAGCATATAAGTAATCGATTAAGGGACATCAATGATCCGGAAGAATTGAGCCGATTGCATAAAATCTCTGCACATGTTGAATCCATAGAGGATTTTGAAGCTGCAATGAATAAACAGGTTGTATCGGTATAAAAAACCGGGGCTGTGGATCAGGGAATCACCCAATTCACAGCCCTTTTTTTATCTTACCTGGCTCCAGTCGCTTATGCCTATAGTCTGCAGCGCTTCCGCTTCATAAGCGGCTTCCTGCGCGCTGCCGGTTCCCAGATTGTTATATACGTCCATTACCCCGGGGGGATAGGTGAATACATAATCCTGTGAGTATTCCATAAGTTTTACAAGGCCGTTCCTCTGGCCCATCTTGTAGGAAGCTACCAGAGCAGCTTTCTGCGAAGCTTCATCGGGATACTGTGATATGCCGACCTCGCTGGCGATCATGGTCCTTATCTGGCCGTTATAGAGCAGTTCCTCACGCTGCATATAGTTGGTGATGATATGCATATTCTGGTAGGTTACCATGCGGCCGCTTGCAACTTCGCTTGCATAGATAGGATCCCGGGCAGCGCCCACATTCCAGAATGCGGCGTAATCAAGAGGCACGGTATGGGGATGGAAAGCCAGGCTCCAGTTTATGTTTCCGCCGGCGCAGATCAGTTTGTTAAATGCATCTATGAAATCTTTTGCATCCATGAACTGATACATTTCATGATTGGTCATATTCCTGTCCCAGCACTGGTCGATGCAGATAAATACCTGTGCATCGGCGTTCACGCTCTTTATGGCATTATATGCCACTCTGAATACCTGCACGTATTCCCTTACATACTGGTCGTTTCCGCAGTATGCCACATAACACCATTTGCGGATATTAAGCTCGTTACCGATTATGTATGCCTGCGTTCCGGGCTGGGAGCCCACTTCCCTCATTGCTGCTATCAGGGCGTTTACGCCGGCGGAGTTGCTGGCGTTAAGCATATACTGCATGATAGCGTCGGGGGGATAGGGATCGCCTGCATTTGCCAGAGGATGGCGCAGCACAGGATTTTCGCCGTAATTGCATATCTGCATGATGGGCTTTGTGGCGCCTTTACGGTGCACGTCCCAGTTTGTGAATATTCCGGCCATATCCTTTTTGCTGGCGGGATACTGGATCACACCGTGAGTGCCGGAGGCAGTCTTTTCGGGATTGGTGATATACTGGGGTTCGCCGTGCATGGTAAGAACTCCGTCTTTTTCAGAGGCGTATACATATTTGCAATACAGACCGGGGATATCCCTGGCGGTCATGGGGAAAGCGACAGAAGGTCTCTTACGGGCTTCCGTTTCCGCCACCTTGCGGGCGCCGGTACCGTTGATATCATATTCATAAGGAGCCATCTGATATACATAAAGGGTCCCGTCGTCGGAAGAAGGCGTCTCCGGAAACTCGGCTGTCAGACGTATGGTCGATGCATCCGTCAGTATACAGCCCACTTCATAATCTAAAGAGGGATCCGGTGTGGGCGTGGGAGCTAAAGTAGGCGTAGGCGCCGGCGTGGGCGTGGGAGTAATTGAAAGCGAAGAAACAGGCGCAGCTGTAACATCCAGCTCTACCACCTGCATATCGCCTTTTGCAAGATATTCTTTTTCAACTACAGTCCCGCTTTTATCGCGGATCATGTCGTAATCTTTATATTCAGCCGTCAGTATCACTCCGCTTACAATAGCGAAAATGATCGAGGCAGCCATTAATATAGTAATAAGCGGAAATAAAAACTTTCTTATTTTCATGATATACCTTATGTTTTATGAAATTGACGCACATAGCGTATGGTATCATAGAAAACCTGTACTGACAAGCATATAAATTAAAGAAAAGGTTACTATTCACGGCCTGAGGGCCGTGAACAGACAAGGATCGATCGGTGCCGGCAGCCTTGTCAGGGCAGCCTGTTTTGATGTAAAATATATAGACCTGTATTGATATGGGAAAATAAAGATCTGTAAAAGGGGCAAAAGCTGATATCATGAAAAAGCAAAAACTGATTTTTATAATATGTTCGCTGGCATTAATCCTGGCGGCGTGTGAAGGAAAGGGCGGGAGCGCTCCTGAGCCTGAAACTGATGATACGGTAAACATTTCTGAAGCCGAAGAAGACGATATGCCAGGCATGGCTGATCCTCATGCGGCGGAATATGTAGGTTTATGGTCATGCGGTGACTATAATATATGGATAAGCGCCGAAGATCAGGGGATAAAGGCGAAGGTAGAATACAAACAGGATGGATATAATTATACTACCTGGAACTTCGCCTGCCTGTATGAAGAAGAAACCTCATCTTTTACCGATCCCGGATATGGCGTCAAAACCATATCCAGCTATGATGAAGATGGGGAGCTTACTTCCGATGAGATAGTTTCAGATAAAGAGGGATGCCGGCTGACTATTGATAAAAAAGGTTTTCTGACCTGGCAGAATTTTAATGAAGAGACAACCACGGATCTTAAGTTTGAGAAAAAGTCTGACAGCGCTTATTCCATGTGGGAAGAAACGGATGAAGCTGCGCTTTTAAAGCAGTTTCCCGAGGGGCTTTTCAGGAAGCCCGAAGGGGCTGTATTGAAGCGGTGTGAAATACTTGATGTTATGCAGCCTAATGAAGATGTTTCACCGCTGGTTGAAATGGTCTTTGAGCTTGACGGCAGGGATTATGCCGCGCGTATGCAGCAGGGAAGTGATGTTGAATGGGATATATCAGGTACCTATTATTTCTGGGCAGTGGAAAAAGATGTAAAGCTTCCCGGTTGGGGCAACGGTGTTAAAGCTAAATATTATAACACCATCGAAGCTGATTCCGCAGAGGCGCTTCTGATCTGGCATGATCAGTCCACGTCTTCACAGTACTCTTTGTATTATTCCAGCCCGGATGGTAATCTGGACGGTATCGACCTTATCAGAGTTGCTGAAAAAATGCATCGGTGAACCTGGGTTCACGCTCTTCCCAACAGCTTTTTAATGCTCTGTTTAAACTTTGCTCCGATCAAAAACCTCACATTCTTCCGATTTAAAACATGATATTTCTCCGATTTGAAACCTCACATTCTTCCGATAAAAAACCTTACAAACCTCCGATTTATTATTGAATATTTCTCCGATTTAGTATAAAATAGCCTGTAAGGAGAGGGTTTATATGAGCAAACAAAAGTATGTAAACAGGCTGTTTGACGGGATAGTAGAGTTCAGTTTAAAGAGTAAAGGGGCTCTGGTGATAGTCGGCCCCAAATGGTGCGGAAAATCGACAACAGCAAATAGATATGCAAAGACCGTTATCGACCTGATGCCGCTCGATTCAAGAAATGAGTATATAGAACTGGCTAAGATATCTCCGACAAATTTTTTAAATTACGGTCCCAAACCGATACTGATTGATGAGTGGCAGCATGTATCCTTCATATGGGATCAGGTAAAATATGAGGTGGACAAGACAGGTGAGTTTGGCCAGTATATCCTGACGGGAAGTGTTACGGATAAAGGCAGGAATGATCCGGAATACGAAAGCGGAAGGCATACCGGAAACGGAAGGATCATTCGCAAAATGATGAGAACCATGTCTCTGTACGAAACAGGAGACAGTAATGGGGCGGTGTCATTACTTGAACTCAAAAACGGTAAGTTCACGCAGGCAATGTCAAAGAAGGATATAAATGATTATGCTTATTATATCTGCAGAGGAGGCTGGCCGGTAGCAATAGGCAAGGACAGGGATGTGGCTCTGGCACAGGCAAGAGACTATTATGAAGTGGTTGTTACCGACGATATCTTTTCTTTAAAGGACGTACCGCTCAGAAAGGACGAGCAGAAGGCCAGAAAGCTGATGCGTTCTTATGCCAGAAATGTATCAATAGCAGCAACAGACGCAACTCTTAGGGATGATTGTGCTTCCGGTGATGAGTCATTTGATAAAGACGTTTTTGCAAAGTATTTAAATGCACTTCGTAATCTGTATGTAATAGAAGAGCTTCCGGCATGGAATCCCAATCTAAGAAGCCGGACTGCGATCAGGACTAAGGATACAAGACACTTTACCGATCCTTCGATCGGTGCTGCTGCATTAGGTATCACTCCGGAAGGTATATTTAAGGATATTACAACATTCGGTCTATTATTTGAGTCGCTGGTAGTACATGATCTGCGGGTATATGCGGATACGATAGGGGCTCATGTATATAAGTACCGCGATTCCAAAAGAAGAGAAGCTGACGCGGTGATACAGTTTGACGATGGTAGCTGGGCGCTGATAGAGGTTAAACTTGGCGGAGAAGATGATATCAAAACAGCGTCAGAAAATCTGATCAGAATTGCCGATGATATCGATCAGGAAAAGACAGGAAAGCCCGCATTCCTGATGGTGGTCACAAAGAATAAAGTGGCTTACCGGATGGAGAACGGAGTTTATGTGGTGCCGCTGTGTTGTTTGAAGAATTGATGTTTGAATACAGGAAAATACTGATGATGGAGATTCCTAATAGTATTGATACAAAAGCTATTAAAAGAGCCAAATAGCTCATATTTGGCTCTTTTGGAATAGGGTTTTCACGCCCTTCCCAGCAGCTTTTTAATGCTCTGTTTAAACTTTGCTTTTGCCTCCGCCTTTTTATAAACATTTAGCGGCTGAGAGGCGTGGCAGAGACGGCAGAGTATTTTTGCGTCTTCGGAACTCATCTTTGCCCGGTAATCCTGCTTGATCTTTCCTTCGGACAGCTCTTCGTAGCTTTCGGTCAGAAGATTGCCCAGCACATTTTCCATGCCCCAGTCCATGGGACACATCAGCATGGTACCGTCGGGGAGGATATAGTTGATATCCAGTTTGAGGCCGTTGCATTTTGAGCAGGCCAGCGCTCCCTTCTTTTCTTCTTTTACATAGGTGGTTATGCCATCCTTATCTTCGATATTTCCGGCTCTGTCATAGATCTCGCGCAGCACGGGAACGTCGGGGACCTTCTTCATGATATCGACTATCTGCGGATGATAATCGCCGTGTACAGAGATGGTGGTGATATGGAAGCTGCCGTTTTTATGATCTTCTGCGATGGAATCAAGGACTTTAAGATACTCATCGGTTACGGGGATCTTTGCATTCATATCTTTATCGGCAGCATGCAGCACGAATATATGCAGCTTTAATTTCTTAAGCCTCTGATAATGTTCCATGCTCATTCCCAGCAGCGTTGAATAGACATCCACATCGCGTCCGGCGTTTGCTGCGTATTCGATCATCTCGATGCAGTGTTCGTTCAGGAAAGGTTCGCACATGCCGGAAAAAACTATCTGAACATCAGAGGGCGTCTTATCCACCATGGTTTTGAAGTTTTCGAAACTGAGTACGCTCTCTCGCTTCGGGTTATCTTTAAAATATCTGCTGAGGGCCAGCTTCTGCGGACAGAAGCGGCAATCAACCTTGCATCCCATCTTTACCGTGATATCAAGTTTTCGTGCCATTTTATTTTCCTCCGTTCTTCCTTAAAGCGGAATATATTTTTCTGCCCAGAACCGACAGGCCTATGGGCAGCGCTATTCCTGCGATCAGATAAAAGATCAGCGAATAGTAAGGCAGAGCCTGCGGTGTGTAATAGTACCATAGATCGGACTTATAAGCCGGCATGTTAAAATCAAGGAAAAGCCCGAATTTGGTCATTGCGGCATATATAGTTTTTACAGCCATAAAGCCCAGGAACTGATGGAGCATGATCGAATAGCTGTGATCTGCTATGGCGTTGATGCCCTTTGACTTTCCAAGGCCCGGCTCCAGTATCTTTGCGATACGCAGCCAGAAAGCGATACCCACGGCACCCAGAAGGAAAGGAATAAAGGAACCTTCGGGGAAGTCGTCGCACCAGGATATCACATAGATGGGTATGCGGTGGAAGATCACGAGCAGCGCCATCTGTATAAGGGCGATTATGCCGAAATATGCAAGGTGCGGGAGCTTATCATATTTCTCAAGCACACGTTTATAATATACGCCCAGCGCATAAAACGCAAAGAAATATGCGGCTCTCGGTATCATCAGCCACCAGCCGTCGTGATAACCCATTATGGAACATTGAAGCCCAAGCATGCCAACGATAAGCGCAAAGACAAAGATAACGGTTTCCGGCAGTTTGAGCTTAAGCTTTGATAAGAGCAGGCGCAGCAGCATATATCCTGCTTCTGCCATAAAGAGCGGCACGACAAACCAGCCTGCCAGATTATACTGGAACTGATGCCCGTCGTATAAGGGCGCCAGCAGCAGATTGCGCAGATTAAAGTCACCTCCTATGGAGAAGCCGAAGTTCTTAAGTATCAGCACCATCAGTCCGTATATCAGATTAAAGATATACATGGGGATCAGCAGACGCTTTGTTTTTTCCCACAAAAAATCAAGGGGCTTTTCTTCCGCGTCACTCTTATAAAAATATCCCGATGCAAATATAAGTATAGCCAGATGGGTTCCCATATAGGGTATCCAGTCATAGAAAAGATTGAGAGCGCCGTCCCGGCAGTGTCCGCCTACGATCTGTATCATGGCGATGGCGTAGAGGATCTTAAAACGGTAGTCTGTTGTTTTGCCTTTATTATCAGACATCGCTGCTCCTTTCGACTATGGCTGTATCGATGCGTATGTCGTCTTCGCCTGTGTTTTGCAGATCGAATTCCACATGATAGCTGTTTTCGCTCACATTGATCTTAAGGATAAGTTCGTGGGTATTTCGGGAGATCACCTCTGTATCAGGGAATTCTTCGCCGAAGTTTCTGGTGGTGATCACATCGAGTTTATCAAGTCCCTTTCCGCTTAATGAAAATTCGTAGCAGCCTTTATAAAGCGTCATATTCGGGCCGCTCGTGGAGGAACCTGTATGCAATACCCATGAGCCTTCGATGCTTTCGGCATTTGTGATCGAGTCTTCGTCATTCAGGTCAAAGATCCAGTCGCTCAGATCGCAGAGCATGGCTTCATAAGAATCAAAGCCGTAAGCGACATAAGCGTCGTTTCTGAAAGCCACATCTTCTTCCGTGAGATATTCGACCAGAGGGCAGAGAGTTTCTTCTTCGGAGCTTAATAATATGAAGACCTTGCCTTCGGGCTTTTTATCATAATGGGATACGGGCTGCAGCCATACATACAGCTCTTCCACGTCAACTTTTCCGTCAACGTAATCATCCCAGTTAAACATTTCAAATCGGCCTTCGGAAAGCTCGGTCATTATGTTGCCGTTCCAGTAGGATGCGTAGCCGCTCTCATATCCCTGCGATACAAGTGAATCCGAAACTTCTGAAAGCGCTGTAGTCAGATCCGTTCTTATAAGTCCGGGGTATCTGCCTGCGCCTGCAACAAGTACTGCAGCAATAACGGCGCCGGGTATTATAAAAGGACGGAAGCGTTCTTTTTTATCAAGACATCTGGCTTCCAGGGCTGCATCCTTAAGCGCAAAGCCCAGCAGCGGAGCAGCGAATACTATGACGGGAAGCGCATAGCGGTCTTCATAATACATATCCGTAAAGAGATAGAGCAGGAAATATACGGCTGTGATCATGACTGCGCAGAGCGCGATGAAGTGCTCATTCTTATCCTTTTTTTCATTATTCCGTATAAAGCCGTGATAATAAAGTATGATGGCGGCGATGACGATCATGCAGGCCGCATTTTTTATGAGCGCCGCAGAAAAAACAGATTCCTCCGTATAACCGTATTCATGCATGATGCCCATAAAGAGCGTCTGCGCGCGTTCAAAGGAAAAGGGCGTGAAATTGAGCCCGTCCCAGCTGTTGAAGTGATAGGTCTTTGTAAGTACATAGCGGTTTACAATGTAGCCTGCGCCGCCGCAGATAAAGGCGATAATGGCTCCGTACCATACGGGGCTTTTGCGCATGAGATATTGTATAACTGACAGTAACAACAGAGGCAGATAGCAGATGACCATCTGTCTGGGACCGCCAAGGCATGCGGCAAAGGACAGCAGCATTAAGAGCGCCGTCAGTATGTATTTTTTCTTTTTCTCCGCGGTATTGGATAAGTGCATTATCAAAGCAGCAGAGGTAAAGCTTATGGCGATATGCGGGATATAATAAAGCCCGTAGAGCACTATGTATGCGTAGTCTGCGGAAAAAGGCAGGAAGAGCAGCGCTGCTGTGTGGGGAAAGTATTTTTTAATGCCTGCCTGCGCGCAGAGATAATAATAGCTTGCGCCCAGGATCGCCAGCAGTACCACGCCGGAAAGCAACCGTGAAAGTTTATAGCTTTTGCTTATGGCGAGAAAGAGGCTGAAGAATATCTGATTATTCAGCACTCTTATTTCCGTGGAATATTTCCAATCGGGGGTAATGATGCGTCCCTGTTTTGCAAGCATTTCCGACAGCACCATCTCGCTGGACATGTCCGCGTCTATAAGCTTCTCAACTCTCAAAAGATAGAATAAAAGCCAGGCTCCCGCCACTGCGGCAAAGCACAGCAGGGGAAGGAGTGAGGACAGCTTTATTTTTGATGATGCTTTCTTTTCTTTTTCAGCCTTCATCTTCTTTTAAATATGCCTCCAGTTCTTCGGGAGTGCCCAGAACATGCACCCGCTCTGCAGGCACATCTGATATGTAGATCTCTCCGCCTTTTGAAAGCAGATAGTCGTAAAGCGGCGCTACGTATTTTTCGCCGTTCACATTATGAGCGTTTTCTTTGTAATACTCATCATAGAGCTGCTTATAGAGCGCGCAGCTTCTGAAATAATAAGCGCCCAGGGTGCAGTGGGAGGATATCCGCTGTTTTTCCTTTATCTCAACAACCTTTCCGTTTTCATCAAGGCGCACAAAACTCCAGTGGTCGCCCTCTGCGCTAAAGCAGGGGATAAAGCCGTCACCCTTTAATTCGGCGCTGTTCATGCAGCCGCTTTCAACATAGGTATCAATGTTGTAGATCAGCAGCGCATGCTCCGGATCCCAGTATTTTTCGGCCAGCATGGCTGTGGTCGCCTGACCGTCCGTTAAGTGATCGAGTATGATCACTTTGGGATCTGGGATATTTAATTCTTTGCATTTATCGAGAATGAATTTTTCTACGTCTGCGGATTCATCCTGCATTGCCAGAAAGATATAACGATCCGCTGCATCCCTGTAGCCTTCAAGGCTTATCATGGACCAGTCAAATAAAGTCTTTCCTTTTGCTTCGATCATATATTTGGGGACTTTGTAGCCGGCTTTGCGGAAGCGGGATCCCAGTCCGCCCATGGTGATGACTATATCGATTTTGTTTTCCATATTTACTCCTTCAAGATCCCCAAGTAGGAAAGTTCGGCAACGAAAATCGAAGATTTTCTGCCTCACTTTTTCGCTTCGCTCAGGATGACATTAAGTTTTTATAAGGATGCCGTTAAGTTTTCATCAGGATCGTATCGGCTCAGCTTTTGCATCGTGATCCCCGGCATATCTCTTCAAGCTCCTCCGGAGTTTTGTTTAGGAATTCGTCGGGGCGCACGGTGCGGTCATCCACATAAAAGCCCTTCTTTCCGGGCCAGACTTTTCCGTAGATTATCTCATCATAGGGGATATCCCATTTTTCCAGCCACTTGCTTAAGATAGCTGCGGTATGCTTGTTGATAAGACCTATGTTTCCGTTATAGCTGTTCATATTGCGCGAGGTGAAGAGGATGATCTTTGCGCCCTGTGCTTTATAATAGCGCAGTTTCTCGACCATCTCCGGATAGGGGATAAGATCCTCGTACTTTTCGTCCGCGCCCTTTATAGGGCAGAGAGTTCCGTCTATGTCAAAGACAAAGGAATACTCATCATACATTTTTTTCTATCTCCTCCAAAAGATTTTTTGCATTAAGTATGAAGCCCAGCACTTTGAGCGGATTATCCATATGCAGCGGGAGCATGGAAAGGAAGAGCGAGGCTTCGTATATCCTTACGCTCAGATGGTCAAAGCCGTGTTCCTGCAGCTTTCGTTTGAATATCTCCACATAGGAGCTGTTGTCAAAAGGCAGTTCCAGCTGGGGTTTGAAGTTTTCGTCTATGCGTATGTCGAACAGGGCGTTGTTGAAAAAGTCGTATCTGCCGCATACGGAGTGGCTTAATTTGGCCACATCATAATATGGATCGGTCCAGAGCTCTTCTTCGCTCAGTGCTCCTCTGGGATCGATAAACTTGAGCGTCCTGGTGGATTTATTGTACAGGGTATTTGCAAAACAGGGATCCCCGTGGCCTATCACCAGTTTTAAGGGATAGGAGTTCTTTTTTTCTATCTTTTCCTTGAGCTTGAAATAACGCTCCGCAAGCTCGTCTATGCCGCCCATATCCGCAGCGGATAAAAGACTTTCGATTTTTTTGTATTCCTTAAGGCTCTTAAGCTTTTCGATGCGTTCTTTGACTTTTGTTACATAAAGCGCATCGGAGACAGCCCTGTATTCTTCTTTGCTGCAGCTCTTTTCGTGACGGCAGGAGAAGAAATAGAAATACTTATCCATCAGCTCTTCGAATTCTGCCTCGTCCATGGAGCCGTGGACCCATTTGATGGCAAGGTCCGTCATATGCAGACGTTCCATGGTATAGCTGGCTTCCTTATCCGTCTCCTTATAATCAAAGGGAAGGACAAACCAGTATTTCATATCATCGGGCAGCAGGTGGTAGAAGCTGTACTCGGCTTTTATCTTTTTCTTGTTGCCCGAACTCTTGACCAGGGTGTATTCGTTTCCCTTTAGCGAGTTGAAATAGCGGGAATCGAAATTGCCTGTTACGCACTGGATAAAATTGCCGATCTTTCCGATGTCGACTAAGCCTTCAGTTTCGCAGCTGTCCTTAAATTCTCTTATAAGCTCTCTGGGCTTTTTGCCGCCGTTTATTTCCCTGCAGAAGGAAAGATAGCTGTCCAGCGAAGGGAACATGGCCGCAACGGCTTTTTTGTCTTCGATCACCGCATAGGGCGTATCGATGTAGCGCAGCTTTTTAAAGGTAAGTCCGGCTTTTTCGCCGTCGGTTATCAGATGATCGGAAAAGCAGTGCAGTATCCTGGTTTCGGCGGAAGCGTGGTGTTCAAGCTCCTCTGTAAGATCGCCGAATTCAAAGAGGGAATGGAGTTTCTGCCATACCAGATCGGGATATTCTTTTTTGAGCTCGTCACGGTAATATTCTTCGAGACGGCGCTTTTTGACCACCACATCGGCAAAGCCCTTATCGCCTATGATGTCGGAGATGACTTCGCTCTTTTTTCCCGTATCGTCGAATACAACATATACTTTCATTTATCGCTCCTTTTTTACCATTGCGGTTTCAACAAGCTTTATCAGGGCGTAAGCGCAGATCAGCAGCAGTATCGTAAATACAACAAAGCGCTGCATTTCCACGGAACTGCCCATGCCCATTGCGGCGGAGAGGTATGCCGATACCGTATCGCCGGGATCTTCGCCGGGCGCGCGCAGCAGATAAAGACTGCCTATCTCCACGCCCCAGGCCAGTATTGACAGTATGTATAACAGGCTGCCCCTTCCGTGGAGCACCCCGCGTATTTCGTTGTAAATGCGGCTGGCCGCATCCAGAAGCTTTAAAAGCTGCAGCTTATGTACGGTAGCTTTTGAAGACAGCAGGTATTTCTTCCAGACTTCATGCATGCCCGGAAAGCCCAGATATATCAGCACCACCAGCCCCAGGAAGATAAGGAAGCCGTAGACCAGCATTGGAAGAGCGCCTCCCCAGAGCATCCATAAAAACAGCATCATAGTCACCAGCGCTATGGTGTCAAAGAAACGATCCAGGAGTA
>CADAHD010000018.1 GCA_902787595.1 uncultured Lachnospiraceae bacterium | reverse complement strand
TAAGCTGGCAGCCGACCATACGGCAAAAACCATACGCGAGACATTAAAGAATCCGGCAGAACCCTGGTACGGCGTTGATTTTGAAGCAACCATGCCGGATCTGATAAAGGCTCTTGGGTGACGCGGAAACTGCAGCGGATCTTTGCAACGGTTAATCGGTGATCGGGATATTGAAGATCCCGTTGACACATACTAAAGCTTCAAGTATAATCACATCAGTTGACACAAAGGGGTGCCCGAAAGCGGGTGCCCTTTGTCTTTTTGAGGGCAGGGGCTGCAGGCAAAGCTGACAGCGCAGACACAGTATAAAGAAAGGAAGAGCATATGAAGTATACAAAAGAAGAGATACTGGCATTTGCAGAGGAGGAGAATGTAGAGTTCATCCGTCTGCAGTTTACGGATGTTTTTGGCAATCTTAAGAATATGGCGATCACGGCAAGCCAGCTTGAGAGAGCGCTCAATAATGAAGTTATGTTTGACGGTTCGACGATAGACGGTTTTGAGAGACTGGGTGAATCGGATATGTACCTTTATCCCGATCCGGATACCTGGGTGATACTTCCCTGGAGACCCCAGAGCGGCAAGGTTGCCCGTATGCTCTGTGATGTTTATACCGTTGACCGCAAGCCTTTTGAAGGCGATCCCAGACGCGTGCTAAAGCGCGCGGTAGAAAAGGCAGAGGCGATGGGTTATACCTTCCATGTGGGACCCGAGTGTGAGTTCTTCCTTTTCCGTACCGATGAAGACGGGCAGCCCACTACGCAGACTGAAGAGCAGGAGCGCGCCGGATATTTTGATATCGGTCCCATCGACGGCGGCGAGAATGCAAGGCGCGATATGGTGCTTACGCTTGAGGAGATGGGCTTTGACATAGAGTCTTCCTATCATGAGATGGCGCCCGCGCAGCATGAGATAGACTTCAGCCATGATGAGGCTTTAAAGACAGCCGATAACGTGGTGACCTTTAAGATGGCCGTAAAGACCATAGCCCGCAGGCACGGCCAGCATGCAACTTTTATGCCCAAACCCAAGTTTGGCAACAACGGATCGGGCATGCATCTTAACATGTCGCTTCACAAAAACGGAGTAAATATATTCAGGGATGACGCTTCACCTTATGGAATAAGTCAGGAAGCAATGTGGTTCATCGGCGGGGTGCTGGAGCATATCAAGGGCATGACTGCAGTTCTCAATCCCCTCGTCAATTCCTACAAGAGACTGGTCCCCGGTTATGATGCTCCCGTATGGATAAGCTGGAGTGGAAAGGGCAGAGGACCGCTCCTGGGAATACCCGCAAATAAAGGCGCAAAGGCCAGAATAGAATTAAGGAGCCCCGATTCATCGGCCAATCCCTATCTGGCTATGGCGGTGGTACTTCGTGCAGGGCTTGACGGCATAGAGCGCAAGCTGGATCCGCCTGCACCCATAGAGGAAAACATAATGTCAAAGACCGTAGCGGAGATAGAAGCTATGGGTCTTGAGTATCTTCCCACCAATCTGCTGGATGCGGTAAAAGAGCTGGATAAGGACGAACTGGTAAAGGATGCTCTGGGAGGGCATGTGGCGCCTTTGTATATAGCATGCAAGAAAAAAGAGTTTATGGAATACAGCTCGCAGGTTTCCCAGTGGGAAGTTGACAGATATCTCTTTAAGTATTGATATATGAGCCTGATCGTGCTGTTTGGAAAAACAGAGGAAGGCAGAGCAATAAGAGGCATACTGATGAAGGGCGGCTATGATGTGGATGCTCTGTGTTCTACGGGTGCGCAGGCATTGGCCGAGGCGGATAACCTGGGCGGAGGCATTATCATCTGCGGATATAAATATCCGGATATGATATACTCCGAGCTCAAGGATTATCTTCCCCGTAATTTTGAAATGCTTTTGATAGCATCGGCCGGACTGGTTGAAGAAGGGGTCCAGGATGGCGTGGTAGCTCTTACCATGCCTTTAAAGACTGTGGATCTGTATTCCACTCTGGGCATGATGCTGGGCCGTCAGGCAAGGCTCAAAAAGAAACTAAGGAGTATGCCTAAAAAGCGCAGCGCCGAGGAACAGGAAGTGATCGACAGGGCAAAGGCCGTGCTGATGGACCGTAACCATATGAGCGAGGAGGAGGCACACCGTTACCTCCAGAAGCGCAGCATGGAGAGCGGCACCGGGATAGTAGAGAGCGCGCAGATGGTCCTTACGCTGATGGACAGTCAGGCATAGCTGTGAAATATATGTGCCGGATCTGACGGAAGGAAAAAAGGGAGCCTGTATTCAGGCTCCTGTTTTATTGTGATGAGGCAGGCGGCGCATCGCAATGATGGCGATCAGCACGCCGATGAAACATACTGCGCTGCCGGTGATCAGCATAGTCTTAATTCCCAGATGATCGAGTATCACGCCGCTTATCAGGTTTGAAAATACGCCGCCGATGGTGATGGCGCTGGTGATAAAAGCCTGGCACTTTACCTGGTCGAGTTCTTCCATTGTGCTGCTTACATAATATGCGCCGGCGGGAATGAATACCGCATACGCGAACAGCTGGAAAGACTGGCTGATATACATATGCGCCATTGTGCTCGCACCTACAAGTATCAGGATCTTTACAAAAAATGCTCCTCCGGAAAATACGAGCAGTTTATCGGCGGAGATCTTTTTGAGCACGATCCCTATCAGCGCCATTACCGGAAGTTCCAGGATAGCCTGCAGGAAATTGGAAAAACCAAGCTCGCTTTCGGCACCGCCAAGCTGTCTGATGATCTGTATCATAAAGTCGTTGATCATATTATGCGCAAAGAAAAAGCATATCGCTCCGATCAGGAATAATGAGAATGCGGGATATGTCTTTACAAAAGAAGACAGGCTGTTGTGCGCTACGCCTGCGTTCTTTTTTTCTTCGCCTTCTTTTTTTGCGGAAGTATTTTTCATATTGAAAGTGAGCACGATGAGCGCCGATATGATCATAGACGCAAGGTTTACCCACAGCAGCACGGATACGCCTGATACTTCGACTATCCTTCCGATGAAAAAAGAAGTTATGGCAAAGCTGGCAGAGCCCAGTCCTCTGGCAAGGCCGTAAAAGATGCTGTATCCGGCTTTCTGGTATTCAAAACATAAAGCGGTCATGACCGGCTGATAGGCAAACTGTATCATATAGATCAGCGCATATACTGCGAAGATGATGAGCTTATGCCGGGGGAAAAGCATCAGTATCAGCGAGCCGGCAAAAATGACCGTTACCGATATGAGTATAAAACGCTTATTGGTCAGAAAACCGGGCTTGTCTATAATGCCCGCGATCACCGGTTGAAGCACTGCGGATATTATATTTGCTACCGCCAGGAGTATGCCCACTTCGGTATTGGAAAAACCGTTGGCCAAGAGATACACGGCGGCATACGCATGTATCGTGCAGAATGCCACGAAATATGCGGCATTTAGCAGGGTGTATTTTATTGTCCATATTGCTGATCTTTGCATTGCTATTTCCCCTGTGATATTTTCTTAACTGTATTTTATTACTGTTTACGGCCTTCAGACCGTGAATAGTAACATTTTATTCATTTGTATTAACGCAGTCAACGGTTATTGACGCAATCCATGGAAACGAATAGAATAAAACAGCAGGATTTCAATATTGGGGGTAAACAGATGACGCGAATAAATGATCCGATAACGATAAACAAAACCGTCCTGAAGAACCGCCTGACCATGGCGCCCACGGTCAAGTTTGACTATGCTCTTGAAGACGGGAAGGTAAGCGATAAGCATATCGAGCATTATAAAAAACGTGCGGAAGGCGGCTGCGGTCTGATATGCGTGGAGGCGACCGCGGTTACTCCGGGCGGAAGGTTTGGAAAAAACCATCTGGGGCTGTGGGAAGATGAGCAGACAGAAGGGCATAAGAGTATTACAGCCGTGTGTCATGATAATGGTGTTCCGGTGATCATCCAGCTTAATCATACGGGGATAACATCCAATCCGGAATGCGGACCGGCCATAGGTCCTTCGGCTGTGCCCACAAGAGATCCGGAGATACTTTCAAAAGAAATGAGTATCGATGAGATACATAAGATGCAGGATGCCTTTACGGAAGCAGCTATCAGGGCTAAGAAAGCCGGATATGACGGCGTACAGCTCCACGGCTGCCACGGCTATCTTATCAACCAGTTTGTTGCGGTAAAAACAAATCTGAGAACGGATGAATACGGCGGAAGCGTGGAAAACAGGGCGCGCTTTGCGGTGGAGATAATTAAGAAGATACGCAGCGAATGCGGTGATGATTTTATCATATCCGTAAGAACGACCGGCATAGAGCCGGATGTAGCCACCGCCATAAAGATAGCGGAAGAATATGTCAAAGCAGGCTGCGATTATCTGCAGGTATCCACGGGTATAGATTGGGAAGATCCTTCCGTAGAAGATACGGAGCATTATAACCGTTTTTGCTCACTGGGAGTGAAGTTTCATGAACACTTTAAAGGACGCATTCCGGTTTCATGTGTGAACGGCATAAACGATCCTGCGGCAGTCCGTTATCTTATAGAAAACGAGCTGGCGGACACGGTGGATCTGGCCAGGGCAGTGCTTGCGGATCCGGCTTTTTGCAAAGCGGTGCTGGAGGAGAAGCCTTTTTCAAAATGCTATAACTGCCCCAGATGCCAGTACGGTCCGTTCATGCCGCATAAATGCCCGGCTGGCGGAGGAGTCTGATATCTGGCAGAAAGACTCAGGCTGTGTCAAGGTTGTATAAATCCGGTAATGCTTGAAAACGTAGACCGATATTTATGCAGAACAGTCCCGGCCGTGTCAGTAATGCTGTATAAATATCGGCCGGTAAGGAAGATATAAATTCCAGGAGGTTATGAAATGAAATTTGTTAAGATGCAGGGCTGCGGAAATGATTATGTATATGTTGACGGCAGCAGGGAAAAGGTTGAGAATAAACCCGAAGTGGTCAGGCGTTTAAGCGACCGTCATTTCGGGATAGGAGGGGATGGAGTTATTTTCATAAACCCTTCCGATGTGGCGGATTTTGAGATGGAGATGTGGAATGCCGACGGCACACGTTCCGAGATGTGCGGCAACGGCATACGCTGCGTGGCCAAGTATGTTTATGATTACGGCCTGACCGATAAGAATCCGGTTAAGATCATAAGCGGCGGGAGCATTAAGACGCTTACCCTGCATTTAAAAGACGGAAAGGTTGATACCGTGACCGTGAATATGGGTGAGCCCATACTGGAGCCTGATAAGATCCCCGTAGACAGCTCACAGTTTGCGGATGATAAAGACGGCATTAAGGACAGGCTGATAAAGCTTGAAGATAATAAGGGTAATAAATGGGACTGTAATGTCACCTGCGTTTCCATGGGAAATCCGCATGCGGTCACCTACGTGGACAGCGTTGATGACATAGATATGGAGAATATCGGTCCTGTGCACGAGCATCATCCGGCGTTTCCGAAAGCCGTGAATACAGAGTTCATACAGGTCATAGACGATAAACATCAGCGCATGCGTGTATGGGAGCGCGGCACCGGAGAGACCTTGGCCTGCGGTACGGGCGCCTGCGCGTCGGTGGTATCTTCGGTATTAAATGGCAGGACCGGAAGGAGCGTTACCGTGAGCCTTCCGGGAGGAGATCTGTTCATCGAGTGGAAGGAAGAGGACAACTGCGTATACATGACCGGCCCTGCGCGAGTGGTATTTGAAGGTGAAGTGACTCTGTGATGCCCGCAGGATAAAACAGGCTTTCAGGAAGATCCGGACTTCGCTTTTTTCCGATAAGCATTCCGTTTGGGAACTTTTTATGCTATATTTTATGAGGAAAGCTGACAGTTAATGTTGAGAGGGAAAAAAGGAGAATACTTTGCCTATGATCCAGAAAACATACAAACTCAGCAGTATAGATGAAATCTCCGAAACAGCAACAGAGCTTAAAGATACGGATCTGTATAAGTCCGCATCCTGCAGGCTTCTGCTCGCGTGGGCGCAGCTATGGGATGAGGACAGCTTTTCGGTTTTCAGGCAGGAAATTCTTGAGCATTTCTCTGATTGCACGATCATAGCTTCCAATTCGCACAGCCATGCAGATATACTCAATAACAGGATTGACGGCTCCGGCGATGAGAAGGGCTGCCTTCTTACATTTTTGTTATTTGAAAAAGCAGGGATATCGCTTCATGGCATAACTACCGGCTATCGTGAAGAGAACAGGCAGGGGCGTGAGATCAAAGAACTTATCCTGAACACGGAGGACACCAAAGCCGTATTTCTGGTGCCGCCGGATTATGTCAGTTCTACGGAGGATGTTCTTGCAGAGCTTAAAGAGCTGAAGGGCATTCCGATATTCGGCATCAAAACCTCTCTTCATGCAGGCTACAGTACCTTCGGTCGTGAGCCCGGCGGAGAAGTTATAAGCGGGAAGCTCTTAACTCTGATATTCCATGGGAAAGCATTGAATATAAGGGCTCATTATAATCTGGGCTGGACTCCTGTCGGAAAGATCATGACCGTGACCAAAGAAGAGAATCCCTTCTTTGTGGATGAGATAGACGGCAGAAATGCTACGTATGTGTACAATAAATATCTGGGGCTTCGTGACGATCAGATCATCCCCCAGAATCTGAGCGAGTTTCCGCTTATAATTCACAGAGACGGCGTAAAGGTTTCGCGTATAGGCATTACAGGGCCTAAAGAGGGGCAGCTGATATTCGGCGCACCCGTATATCTTAATGACAGGATAAGCTTAAGCTATGGGAATCCCGATGATCTGTTTACCGAGATCGCGGCAGATGTCGACGAAATAGCCGAATTCGAAGCACAGGCCGGTCTTCTGATAGTTTGCTCAAACCGCGTGATGCTGCTTAAGGAGCGCGAACTGGATGAGATAGAGCTCTACAGAAAGCAGATAAAAGAAGCTGCGGCGGTGTACGGATACGGTGAGTTATTCTATTTCGACGGACTCGGCGGCGAATTAAACAGCGCCCTGATATCTGTCGCGTTCAAAGAATCAGAGGAAATGCCGGCGGCCACAAAACCTGAAGAAACCGCCGAAACATTTTCATCCCCTGAAGAAATCGTAAAAACCCCCGAAACAGCCATGATAGGCGGCTTTCCGGAAGAGCTCCTTGTTCCTTTTCACGACAGGCTTTCCCGCATGTTTAAGGAAATGTCCGGAGACCTTATTGCCGCGCTTAAGGAAGCCGAGGATGCAAACCGCGCAAAATCAGTTTTTTATTCGGCGGTATCCCATGAGATACGAACGCCGCTGAATGCAATACTGGGCATGAACGAGATGATCCTGAAGGAGTGTGATAATGAAGAGGTCGTAAAATACGCCGCTAATATCAAAAGCTCCGGAAAGCTTCTTCTGCAGCTTATCAATGATATCCTTGATACCGGAAAGATAGACGCAGGTAAAATGGAGATCGTTCCGGTAGATTACAACGCCCGCGCGGCAATGGATGAACTGGCAGGCATGATCTCTTATTCCGCAAAGGAAAAAGGCCTTGAGTTTATATACAGAATAGACGGCGAGCTGCCCGATATCCTGCATGGCGACGAAAAGAGGATAAGCCAGTGCGTCCTTAATCTGCTGAACAACGCAGTTAAGTATACCGAATCGGGCAGGGTAGTTTTCGGGGTTATTTCCACCGTTACGGACAAAGATCATGTGAGATTAAAGATCAGGGTTGCGGATTCGGGCATAGGCATTAAACCCGAAGATATAGAAAAGCTGAGCATACCCTTTGAGAGAGTTGATAAGTCAAAGAATTACAAGGTTGAAGGAACGGGCCTGGGACTTAATATAGTCAATAATCTGCTGGCGCTCATGGGTTCGCGGCTGGAGATCAGAAGTGTATATGGACGAGGATCGGAGTTTTCTTTTGTGATCGAACAGGAGATAGCGCATGCCGGTAAGGCACCGGGGGGAGCAGCGGCAGAAGAAGGCGGCTGGGGTAATTTAAGAACCAGGAACGCTTCGATACTGGCAGTGGATGATACGGCTCTCAATCTTCAGCTTGTACGTTCGTTTTTAAAGGACAGCCGGATCGATCTGGATACAGCACAGGAAGGATACAGCGCTGTAGAGATGGCGGCTAAAAAGAAATATGATATCATCTTTCTGGATATGAAAATGCCCGGGATGAACGGAGTGGAAACTTTCAGAAAGTTGAAAGAAAACAGCGGGGGCGTTAACGGTGAAACTCCGGTCATACTGCTCACTGCGCTCGAAGGGGAAGATGTGAGGAGCGGATTTGCGCAGGAAGGCTTCACGGATTTCATGTCCAAGCCTTTCACGCCGGAAATGCTGGAAAGCATGATAAGAAAGCACCTTCCCGAAGTGAAGATAATATAAATAACGAAAGGAGATCATCGTGTTTGACTTCAGATACTTTACGCCGACAAAAGTGGTATTCGGAAAGAATACGGAGGATCAGGTCGCAGATCTGATCAAAGAATTCGGAGGAACTAAGATCCTTATTCATTACGGCGGCGGAAGCGTAGTGCGTTCCGGCCTGCTTAAGCGGGTGACCGATAAACTGGACAGCGCAGGGATCAGCTATGTGACTTTAGGCGGCGCCGTGCCCAATCCTCATCTGTCTCTTGTATATGAGGGGATCGAGCTTTGCAAAAAAGAGAAAGTGGACTTCCTGCTGGCGGTGGGCGGCGGCAGCGCCATTGATTCGGCCAAAGCAATAGGTTACGGTCTGGCCAATGAAGGCGATGTATGGGATTTTTATGATCACAAAAGAAAAGCGGACGGCTGCATGCCGCTGGGAGTAATATTGACGATCGCGGCAACAGGCAGCGAAATGAGCGATTCATCGGTCATAACGAAGGAAGAGGGGCTTATAAAGCGCGGATACAGCAGCGATCACGGCCGTCCGAGATTTGCGATACTTGATCCGGAACTGACCATGACGCTTCCGGATTATCAGACCGCCTGCGGATGCACGGATATCATGATGCATACGATGGAGAGGTATTTTACAAACGGCGGCAATATGGAGCTTACGGATGCGATGGCAGAAGCCCTGCTGCGCACGGTCAAAAAGAATGCGATCATACTTCGCGATGATCCTAAAAACTACGATGCGCGCGCCGAGGTGATGTGGGCAGGAAGCCTGTCGCATAACGGACTGACCGGCTGCGGAAACGATGGAGGCGACTGGATGACGCATAAGCTTGAACATGAATTGGGCGGGCTTTATGATGTTGCTCATGGCGCCGGACTGGCAGCTATCTGGGGAAGCTGGGCCAGATATGTATATAAGAACTGCCTGCACAGGTTTAAGAGATTTGCTCTTAACGTGATGGAGGTGGAGAATAAGGGGACGGACGAAGAGATAGCGCTGCGCGGCATTGAAGCAATGGAGGATTTCTACAGGAGCATAAAGATGCCTACCAATCTTCGTGAACTGGGAGTTGAGCCCACTGAGGAAGAACTGGCGCTCATGGCGAAAAAGTGCGCTATAGGCGTAGGCGGGGAAAAGGGCTCTGCCAGGGTTCTTAATGAAAAGGATATGCTGGCTATCTACACGGCCAGTATGTAAAGCGCATCTTGACGCATTCATGTACTTAAAGTATAATCACCTGAGTTGACACAAAGGGGTGCCCGTGGCGGGTGCCCTTTGCGCATTTTAGGGGCAGAACGCAGCCGGCGCCTCATAATAATACTATATGGAGGTGCGCAAATGTTAAAAGCAAATCAGGATTATCTTAAGCTGCCGGGAAGCTATCTTTTCTCTACGGTAGCCAGAAAACAGAGGGAATTTCAGGAGAAGAATCCGGAGCGTGAGATCATACGCTTAAGCATAGGTGATGTGACCCAGCCTATAGCGCCTGCGATCATCGACGCCCTGCACCGCGCGGTTGATGAAATGGCTTCGCCGGCAGGTTTTCACGGTTATGCGCCGGATCTGGGCTATGAGTTTTTGCGTAAGGCCATAGCGGAGAATGATTACAAGGCGAGAGGCTGCAATGTAGAGCCGGACGAGATATTCGTATCGGACGGCGCCAAAGGCGACTGCGGCAATATACAGGAGATTTTTGACAAAGACTGCAGGGTGGCGGTATGCGATCCGGTATATCCCGTATATGTGGATACCAATGTTATGGCCGGGCGCACCGGTACGTATGATGAAAAGACCGGCGTATGGTCGGATGTAATATATATGCCCTGCTTAAAGGAAAATAACTTTGCGCCTCAGCTTCCCGAAGAGAAGCCGGATCTGATATATCTTTGCTTTCCCAATAATCCCACCGGGGCCACGATAACAAGATCGCAGCTTCAGGAATGGGTGGACTATGCAAATCGCAGCAAAGCTATTATAATATATGATGCAGCGTACGAAGCATATATTTCGGAGGATGATGTGCCTCACAGCATTTATGAGTGTGAAGGCGCAAGAAGCTGCGCAATAGAGATCCATTCGTTTTCAAAGAATGCCGGTTTTACGGGACTCCGCCTGGGCTATACAGTGATCCCCAAAGAGCTGGAAGCAGACGGGGTGAAGCTTCACGGACTGTGGGCGCGACGCCACGGTACCAAATACAACGGCGCTCCGTATATAATCCAGCGCGCCGGCGAGGCAGTTTATTCGGCTTCCGGCAGGGAGCAGTTAAAGGCTCAGGTTGCGTACTACATGAAGAATGCGGAGTATATACGCAGCGGTCTTAAGGAAGCCGGCTATAAAGTTTCCGGCGGAGTAAATGCTCCTTATATATGGCTGGAGACTCCTGATGGATTGAGCAGTTGGGAATTCTTTGATATACTCTTAGAGAAGGCCGGCGTTGTGGGCACTCCGGGATCGGGCTTCGGACCTTCGGGTGAACATTATTTCCGCCTTACGGCATTCGGCAGCTTTGAGAATACCGTGGCGGCCATTAAAAGGATAAAGGAGATGTGATATGGCAAAAGTGGCAGTGTTTCTGGCAGACGGTTTTGAAGAGATAGAGGCTCTTACCCCTGTTGATATCTTAAGACGCGGCGGCGTGGATGTGACCACCGTTTCGATCATGGGAAGAAATGATATCAACGGCTCTCACGGCATAATAGTTCAGGCAGATATGCTTCTTGAACATGAGAATCTGGACAAGGTGGATATGCTCATTCTGCCCGGAGGCAAGCTGGGAACACAGAATCTTGAGGCCTGCGATATCCTTAAGGAAAAGATCAGAGAGTTTGATGCACAGGGAAAATATGTGGCAGCCATATGCGCGGCTCCTACGATCCTTGGCCGCATGGGTATCTTAAACGGAAGAAAGGCCACCTGCTATGGCGGCATGGAAGGAGAACTCAGCGGAGCGGATACCTGCGCGGACCCTGTTGTGGTAGACGGACACATAATCACCTCACGCGGCATGGGAACATCGATGCAGTTTGCATTAAAGCTGCTGGAGATCTTCAGCGACAAGGATACGGCCGATAAGATGGCAGCGGCGGTAATGGTGCCGTAAACAGTTTGCAATAACAGCCTGTTTCTGCTATTATCTCGGTGAAATAAGAAAAGGAACAGGCTTATGAAAAATCTCTGGAAGTATTTTGCTTCATATAAAAAAGAATGTGTGCTGGGGCCTCTGTTTAAATTACTGGAGGCCTCATTTGAGTTGTTTATCCCCTTGCTGGTCAAACAGATAATAGATGTCGGCATACCGAACGGGGATACGACATTTATCATTCAGCGCGTGCTGATCATGGCGGCGCTCACCTTTATAGGCATGGTGTGTTCACTTACGGCGCAGTTCTTTTCCGCAAAAGCGGCGACCGGCTTTTCGGCAAGGGTCAAGTCCGCAGTTTTTTCCCATATACAGACTTTATCGCATACGGAGCTGGACCGTACCGGAGTATCCACTCTGATAACGCGCCTTACCAGTGATATCAATACGCTGCAGGGCGGAGTAAACATGAGCCTGCGTCTGTTTCTGCGTTCGCCCTTTATAGTGCTGGGCGCCGTATTTATGGCGTTCACCATAGATGTAAAGTGCGCGCTTATCTTTGTGGTGACGGTACTGGCGCTTTCGATAGTGGTATACGGCATCATGCTGATAACCGTGCCCATGCACAAGAAAGTTCAGAGCGACCTTGATAAAGTGACCGGCGCCGCCCGCGCGAATATAAGCGGCGTTCGTGTTATCAGGGCTTTCGGACTGGAGGATAAGGAGCAGGAGCACTTCAGCAGATCAAACGATACGCTGGTGCGCATGCAGATACTGGCCGGAAAGATATCGGCGCTGTTAAATCCGGTGACCTTTGTGCTGATAAATCTGGGGCTGTGCGTGCTGATCCATCAGGGCGCTCTGGCTGTGGATACGGGACGTTTAAGCCGTGGCGACGTGGTAGCTCTGGTCAACTATATGTCGCAGATACTGGTGGAACTTATCAAGCTGGCAAATCTTATCGTGCAGCTCTCACGCGCCCTGGCCTGCGGAAGCCGAATATCTTCGGTCATGGATATCACTTCTTCGATGAAGGACGGTGATAAAGAATATAAGAATACCGCTGGATCCGCGGCGATAGAGTTTAAGGGCGTATCCTTCAGATATGCTGATGCTTCCGAAGATTCAGTGAAGGATATAAGCTTTAAGCTTCCGGCAGGGGCTACCCTTGGAGTGATAGGCGGCACCGGTTCGGGAAAGAGCAGCGTTATCAATATGATACCCCGTTTTTATGATGCGACTGAGGGGAGCGTGCTGATAGACGGCACGGATATCAGAGAGTACAGCTTAAACTCGCTCAGGGAGCGCATAGCCGTGGTTCCCCAAAAGAGCGTGCTCTTTTCCGGCAGCATAAGGGAAAACATGTTATGGGGCAGGAAGGATGCCACGGATGAGGAGATAAAGGAGGCGCTTAAACAGGCGCAGGGCTACGACTTCGTGATGGAAAAGGAAGGCGGCCTGGATTACATGGTGAATAAAGGCGGCAATAACTTTTCAGGCGGACAGAAGCAGCGACTTGCAATAGCCAGGGCACTGGTCAGAAAACCGGCTATCCTGATACTCGATGATTCCACCTCGGCGCTGGATTATGCAACCGATGCTGCGCTGCGTAAAGCCATAAAGGAAATGAAAGATGCGCCTACCACCGTGATAGTTTCACAGCGCAGCGCGTCGATCATGCATGCGGACATGATACTGGTGCTGGATGACGGGCATGCAGTGGGGCTGGGACGGCATGAAGAGCTGTTAGAAAACTGTGAGGTTTACCGCGAGATCTACAACAGCCAGTTTGGAGGTGATGACAATGCGCGTTAATAAAAAGGTCATACGACGCATACTGCATTATCTTAAACCCTACTGGTTCTTTATGCTGTGCTCGCTGATATTTGCCGCGGTATCCGCGCTGCTGGCGCTGTATCTGCCGGTGCTGACAGGACAGGCGGTGGATTTGATCATCGGAAAAGGGCAGGTCGACATTGAGGCGGTAAAGAGCGTTATATTCAAGATGCTCTGTATCATAGGAGTATCCGCCCTGGGCCAGTGGATAATGAACGCCTGCAATAACCATGTGGCTTACTGCAGCGTGCGTGACATAAGACACAGCGCATTTGAGAGGCTGCAGAAGCTTCCGCTTTCGTATATGGATTCACATCCCACAGGGGATATATTAAGCCGCATGATAGCCGATGTCGATACTTTTGCGGACGGCCTGCTCATGGGCTTTACCCAGTTCTTTACAGGCATACTTACCATCATAGGCACGCTGATACTTATGGTATCCATTCATAAATGGGTCGCGCTGGTGGTCATACTGCTCACGCCGCTTTCTTTATTCGTTGCGGCTTTTATAGCAAAGAATACTTCCAGCTTTTTCAAACAGCAGTCCGTTACCAAAGGCGTGCAGACCACCATCATTGACGAGATGATAGGAAACGAGAAGCTGGTGAAGGCCTTTTCGCATGAAGCCGAGGCGGAGGCGGTATTTAATAAGAATAATGCTGAGCTGGAGAAGATATCATTAAAGGCGGTATTCTTTTCATCGCTTACCAACCCCAGCACGCGTTTTGTGAACAATCTGATATATGCGCTGGTGGCGCTGACCGGCGGCATAGCCGTTATACGGGGGCATATGAGCGTAGGCAATCTTACAGCTTTTTTAAGCTACGCGAACCAGTATACCAAGCCCTTTAATGAGATATCGGGCGTGGTGACGGAACTTCAGAATGCGATCACCTGCGCCGGCAGGGTATTTGAACTGATAGATGAAGAAGCTCGCACGCCCGATAAGGAAGATGCCGCTGTGCTCGATGGGGCAAAGGGCGCTCTGGATATAAAGAATGTAAGCTTTTCTTATGTGAAGGATAAGCCGCTTCTCTGCAACCTTAACTTAAAAGTAGAACCGGGGCAGAGAGTGGCGATAGTCGGCCCCACCGGCTGCGGAAAGACCACGCTCATAAATCTGCTTATGCGTTTCTATGATGTTGATAAGGGAAGCATTGCCGTGGACGGCAGGGATATCAGGGATTATAAGAGGCATTCGTTAAGAGAAAACTACGGCATGGTGCTGCAGGAGACCTGGCTCAAACCCGGTACCATAAGGGACAATATCACCCTTGGAAAACCCGATGCTACAGATGAAGAAGTGATAGC